>JANPAD010000001.1:0-3305 GCA_031429735.1 Bdellovibrio sp.
GATCGATAAAATCGTTAATAAAGGACAAAAAACTCAAGCTGCCGCACCGGGCGGTTTTGCGGCGGGTGTTCCCCGTTTTGGCGCAGCGCCATCGGCTGCGACAAACAGCAAACAGGGCGCAAGTTATTTTTTAGTTTTCCCTGAAGACCGCACTAATTCTTTAGTTGTTGTCGGAAATAAGGCCGGCCTTGCACGCGTTAAAAAGTTAGTTGCTCAGCTTGATTTTAAAGTCAGCGCCTCTGATCAGGGCGGCGTTTATGTCTATTATATGAGAAACGGAAAAGCTGAAGATGTGGCCACTACATTACAAGATGTTGCAAAAGACGCCGGCCCTAAATCTGCAGCTCCGACCGCTCCGCAAGGGTTCGGTTTTGCTCCGCAAGGACAAGCTGCAGTTCGCGAAGGAATTTTTGGCGGAGATGTCACAATTAAAGCGGATAAAAATTCGAATTCTTTGGTTATTTCAGCTAGTAAGCAAGATTATGAGCGTGTATTAACGATTATCAGTAAATTGGATATCCCGCGCGACCAAGTTTATGTTCAGGCGATCATTATGGAAATGTCTCTTAATGATGGCTTCACCGCGAGCGGTGGTCTCGTTGCATTTAATAAGGATGGCGGCAAATCAGGTTTCGTTGCCGGACCAAATGATTTAAATGATGTTTTAAATCCGCTGGCCGGAGCTGGAAATGCTATTTTAGCATTCTCGCAAGGTCCGATCACCGTCAGCAATCCGCTTTCAACCGGCACAACGGCTAGCACAATCACGGTACCGAGCCTTGTCGGGTTTCTTAAATTTATTAAAAGTTTAGGTAAAACGAATATCCTTTCAACTCCGCAAGTGACGGCGACTGATTCTAAAAAATCAACAATTGAAGTGGGTGACCGCGTTGTCACCGGTTCAAAAGTGACCGGCGGCGGACCAAACTCCCAACCCATTGAAGAGCCTAATTTTGAAGATGCCACGATAAAAATGGAAATTACTCCTTTCTTGAGCCCGACTTCAAATATGGTTCGACTTGAACTTGTGCAAACTGTTAAGCAGCTTGTGCAAGGCAAAGTGCCGGCTAGATTTATTGACCGTGCGCAGGCCTTAGCAACACGTGCCATCAGCACAAATGTGAACGTAAACGACGGCGACACGGCGGTCATCGGCGGTTTGATTCGCGATGAAGAGTCAGAGGTTACTAAAAAGGTTCCACTTTTGGGCGACCTTCCGATTCTTGGCTGGTTGTTTAAAGGACGTGATATACAGAAAAGCAAAATTAACATGGTCGTCTTTTTGACTCCGAAAATTATACGTAACCAGCAAGACCAAAACATGCTGGTGCAAGCTAAGGCGCAGGAGCGTTTAGGATTTATCAAACAGCAGGGCGGAAAAGATCCTTACGGTGCAACGATGGATCAAATTTTAAAACGCACGCGTACTCCGCAAAGTGTGCCGCCGGCAGCGCAAAAAGCTGACGACGCTAAAAAAGTCGAGTAATTATGGCTCAAACGGATATCAATGTTGTCTTAACGAAAGCGACTACACTCAGCGCAGATCAGATTAAAATGATTATGCGCTACCCGTCGCCTTCGCAACCGCGCGCGATCGGTGATGTTTTGGCTGTCAAAGATTATCCGACTGCGGACGATCTGGTCGCTGAACTCTGCCGCGAACTGGGCCTTGAGTTCATCAAGGATATTCCGGTTAATGATATTTCAAGCGATTTAATCCGTAACATTCCGATCAACTACGCGAAGACTCAAGGTATCTTACCTTATAAAGAAGAAGCGGATTGCTTGTGGGTTTTAAGTTCAAACCCGGTCAACACCAAGGCGCTTGATGATTTGCGGGTTATTTTTAATAAACGTATTCGCGCTCTGATCACCACCACTCAACGTGTGCAGGACGCGATCAATCGTGTTTACGAAAAAAGTTCGGCGGCCATGAGCGGACTTGATGACATCGAAGAAGATGAACTTGATCTTGAAGACCCGATCATCGACTTACTTGAAGCCGGCGAAGACGATGCGCCAGTGATTAAACTGGTGAATGCGCTGCTGTTTCGGGCCGTTAAAGAAAAGGCTTCCGACATTCATATTGAACCTTACGAAAAAGAAATGGCTGTTCGCTATCGTAACGACGGTATTTTGTACGAAATTTTCAAACCACCTAAAAAACTTCAGAATGCGATCACTTCACGTATTAAAGTTATGGCCAATCTGAACATCGCCGAAAAACGGCTTCCGCAAGACGGACGGATTCCGCTGAAAGTCGGCGGAAAAGATATCGACATCCGTCTTTCGTGTGTTCCAACTGCCTTTGGCGAACGTCTCGTGATGCGTCTGCAAGATAAATCTTCGCAGGTGCGCGAATTGAGCCATGCTGGCTTCTCTGAAGAGACACTTAAAATTTTAGATGACTTGCTGGCGCGTTCTTACGGAATTATGATTGTGACCGGCCCGACGGGCTCCGGTAAATCAACGACACTTTACGGTTGTCTGACTAAATTAAACAAACCTGATATCAATATTCTCACCATTGAAGATCCGGTCGAGCAACGGATTCACGGTATCGGACAGGTGCAGGTGAATGCGAAAATCGGACTGACATTCGCAGCAGGGCTTCGATCTTTCTTGCGTCAAGATCCAGAAATTATTATGGTCGGCGAGATTCGTGATCGCGAAACTGGCGACCTAGCTATTAATTCATCTCTTACCGGTCACCTCGTGCTTTCAACCATCCATGCGAATGATGCGGCAGGTGCGTTTCCGCGTATGATTGATATCGGTTGCGAACCTTTCTTAATTGCCACATCAGTACTTGGAGTTTTGGCGCAACGTCTGGTGCGTGTTCTTTGCCCGCACTGCAAGGTGCCCCACACCCCGACTGATTTCGATTTACAAACTTTAGGTATCACCCGCCAACAGGCGCTTAAAGCCAACATCTGCAAAACAAAAGGCTGCGACATCTGCGGTCAAAAGGGTTATACGGGTCGTACAGTTATTGCCGAAATTCTACCGGTGACTGACGAAATTAGATCTCTCGTCATGCAGCGTAAAGATGGTAATACAATCAAGCGTGAAGCTGTCGCAAGAGGCATGAAAACTTTCCGAGACCACGGGGTTCAGAAAGTTCTAGCCGGCATTACGACGATCGAAGAGCTTGTGTCAAATACGCAGATGGATATATAATTTCTCATGCCTATTTTTGAGTACCGCGGAACAACCAGGGACGGAAAAGACACCAAGGGTGTTGTGGATGCCGAAAATTTGCGGGCCGCGCGTATTAAACTGAAAAAAGACGGCGTTTTCGTTTC
>JANPAD010000002.1:0-2923 GCA_031429735.1 Bdellovibrio sp.
CAGCCTCAAATTGGTCAGCCGCGCTCATCGCATTTGCGTTCAGCGTAGCCAAGAGTCCTAGTGTAAAAATGAGCTTCAGTAATTTCAGTTTCAACCTGCCATTTTGTTTAATAAAACTATTCCGCAGGAAGGTAGATGCGACAACTGTTCCAGTTTGAGATGGCCTTATTTTCAATCTGAGCGGCTTTGACTGTACACCAAATTGACACAGTGACGTGATACTTCGACCTGCAAAAAAAAAGACGCTTGAGAGCGTCTTTTTTATCTGCAAATGAATTGAGGAATTTATTTATTTTGTGGCTTGGCTTGCGGCTTGTTTTGTTCTTAATTCAGCTTTGCAAATAGCGACTTTTTCTTCGTATTCATCTTCGCGGCTGTTGAGTATTGTCTTGTAGCCTTTGAAGCGTTTGATTCGGTCTGCTAAAAATTCTTCGCTGATGCCGACTAATTTTTTTTCTTCATCTAAGCCGATTTTGAATTCTTCTTCTTTATCGGTGACGCGGTCCATGGGTTCGGTCCATTTGAGTTTTCCGTCGCCGCCGTTTTTAGTGTCGGTGACTTGAAGACGACAATCGCGTAAGACGCCGTAAAGGCCTAAAGATCCATATTTTCGGTTGCCGTAAACGCGGTCTTCTAATTCGTAGACTTCGTATTGTAATTTTCTAAGTTCTTCGTTCATCATGACTTTTTTCTGAACAACCATGTTGCCGTCTTTAACGCCTAACGCGGTATCGCCTGAAATCTGCTGCGAATTGTCCATTTTTGTTTCGATATCTTTGGCTTTGTTAGGGTTGCTGGCGCAAGCCGTGAATAACACTTCAATTGAGATTAATACCACTGCGAACTTAATTGCCTGTGCGATCTTCATGAGGATCCTTCCGTTGTTTGTCTTCTGCTTCTATTGTCGGATAAGCCGGGGAGGCAAGCAAGTGCATGCAGCTGACGCGACGAAAACACTGTGGCCGATTTTACTCTGGTCCATGTCAGTGTTTCCGTGCGCCGCGCGCGCGAGCTGGAGGCCGGGGGTTTTATGCCCCTTCCAGCGAAGGAAGTTTTTGGTAGGATTGTATCACCTATTGGATCCCACGATCGTGGGAGAGGCGATGGCTTGTGTCTTACAATGATACATAGCAACTGGCTTGCCAATTTAGAAAATTTAATGATTTCAATAAGATAATCTTTGTGGTGCCAAAATACTCGTAAATACAGGTAAATATTCGGGAAAATTAGGGACAAAACATCTCTTGGGTCGTCCTAATATTACCCATAACAAAAACTTAGACACCCCGGTGTCGTTCATCGTCGTTAGGTGCGTTTCTGTTTGGCTGAACGACCTTTAAACGAACCTATTCGTTTAAAATGCAGAAAAGTTGGTCAAGCTTTTGAATAGTAATTCATTGATGACACGTTTGCGTAAAACTCAATTCTTAGTGGGCTTTCTTTTCCTTATTTTAGGATTTGTCAGCTCATGTTCGCCAACCCCTCAAAAGGATTGCGGTTTTGTTCAAAATATCTACGGACAGCGTATTGCGTGGAAATCTCAATCGCCGGTTAAAGTCTATATACATCAGTCTGTACCGGCTGCGCTTCGGCCCGCATTGTTAAGAGCAGCCGCGACATGGGAAACTCAGATCGGACATAAAGTATTTGAATTCTCTGAGGATTCTTCTGAAATTTCTTCAACCCCGTCCAGAGACAAAAAAAATGTTATTTACTTTTTAGGACAGTGGGAGTCTGATAGGTCCTCTGAGCAAGGTCGCACATCAGTCTACTGGGCTGGTGATCAGATACAAGAAGCGGACATCCGGATCAACGGAGCCGATTTCAGCTACTACGATCAAGATACTCAAGTCTTAGTTGGTTCCGCCTCTCTGCAAGCGCAGGGAAAAACAGCGCGCGACGGCTACAGCTTCGAGGCTTTGCTCTTACACGAGATGGGACATATGTTGGGCCTCAAACACCGTGACGGTGTGGCCACAGTTATGGCAACTCATCTGGCGGCGTTCACTGACCGAGTTCAGTTATCGTCATCAGATCAGGACGACATCACGTGCGAATATAAATAGTTTTAAAGAAAAAGGTAAAGAGTTATGAAAATACAACAAACGAACGTAAAAGAATTAAACCAAACTTCAGACAACGCTTCATTAGCGACTTCGTCTTTAGCCTACGGCGATGTTGTTGTGTATAACGAAATGGCCGACCAAACTTCAGTTAAATTAAACTTAATTCAACAAATTCATACTCAACTCAACCAACTTGAAGAGATGAATTTAAAACGTCAGTTCATGATGAAAGACATCATCGATCTTATTTCTTAAATCAACGTCCCAATATTTTTTTTTAAAAACAGATAGTACGAACTAAGACTGATCAGTCGGGTCGTCGATCGCTTCAAGTTTCGGAATTGAGAATCGGACGAAGTCGCCGATGCGTTCGCGGGTCATGCCTTCGCCGCTCACAGGGCGGTCAAATTTGAATTCTTCACGGAAAGATTGGTAATTGCTCGTGCGCATGTTTTTGTTGCCGTCTTTGGCTTCGTCAGAAAACTTACGCTGGCCTGAAACGATGGCTTTGCCTCTTTGAATTGAAACACGCAGATTATCTTTTTCATGCTCAGGGGCGTAAGCTTCGATAATGTAGTAGCCGGGGCCTTCGCTCAGGCGGCTACCGCGGTTTTGCACGCGGTAGAAGTCATCGGTCTCTTTGGTATCGTAATTTTGGATTACAGGCGTTCTTTGCGGTCTGCCAGACTTGCTATATACGTTTTTTTTTTCAACAGAGCTTTCTGAAGCCTGTTGATCACCGCGCGCTGTTTGTCTGTCCTGCCGAGCCAGTTGTTTTTGCTCGGCGGCGGCACTTTGTTGCTCCGCCCGGGATTGGCGGTCCGCTTCGGCAGCTTGCCGAGCCTCATCTTTGATGT
>JANPAD010000003.1:0-6551 GCA_031429735.1 Bdellovibrio sp.
CTGAGACTGATTTAGATCTCGGTCACTACGAACGTTTTACTAACAGCCCTTTACAAAGAGCCAACTCCGTCAGTGCGGGTCAAATTTACGACACCGTGATTGCACGTGAACGTAAGGGCGATTACCTCGGCGGAACGGTTCAGGTTATTCCGCATATTACAGATGAAATTAAATCTCGCGTTTACGAAGCCGCACAGGGCAGTGAAATTGCCATTGTAGAAATTGGCGGTACGGTGGGCGATATCGAAGCGCAGCCGTTCTTCGAAGCCATTCGCCAAATCCGTTTAGATATCGGTTATGACAATACAACATATATTCATGTGACTTATGTTCCTTACATCGCGGTGGCGGGTGAGCTGAAAAGTAAACCGACGCAGCACTCGGTGAAAGAACTTCGTCAGATCGGTTTGCAGCCTGATTTTCTAGTTTGCCGAAGCGAAAAAACGATCGATGACAATTTGAAATCTAAAATTGCGTTATTCTGTTCGATTAAAAAAGAACACGTAATTTCGGCAAAAGATTCGTCTTCAATTTACGACGTGCCAGTGGCGCTCTACCGCGAGCGTCTTGATGAGCTGGTTGCAGAAAAGCTTAAACTTAAAAAAACCAAAGGCAACGTAACGGGCTGGCTGAAAGTCGGCAAAATTCAGCAGAATCCAAAATCGTCAGTGAAAATTGCGGTTGTTGGTAAGTACGTCGATTTAAAAGAGTCTTACAAGTCTCTGCATGAAGCTTTGGTTCATGGGGGCCTTGCGAATCACACCAAGGTTGAAATTATTTATGTCGATTCAGAAAAATTGAATGCAAAAAATGCAAAATCGTTATTGGGCGAAGCCCAAGGCGTATTAGTGCCCGGTGGTTTCGGAACACGCGGGGTTGAAGGTAAAATTGCAGCTATACAATATGCACGCGAGAAAAAAGTTCCGTTCTTCGGAATTTGTTTTGGCATGCAGCTTGCGGCCATTGAATTCGCACGAAACGTTTGCGGAATTGCGGACGCAACTTCACGCGAATTTGTCGGTGAAGTTAAACGCGGTGGCAACATCGTAATTGATTCGATGGTTGAACAACGTGGGCTGGTAGCTAAAGGCGGTACGATGCGCCTGGGTGCATTTGCGTGTAAATTAGCTCCCAAAAGTCTGGCGCTGAAAGTTTACAAAAAATCACTCATCTCAGAACGTCACCGACATCGTTTTGAATTCAATAATAAATACAAAGATCTTTTTGAAAAACACGGTCTCCGAGCGACTGGCATAAATGAAGAGCGCAATTTGGTTGAAATCGTTGAAAACACAAACCACCCGTGGTTTATCGGCGTTCAATTTCATCCTGAATTTAAATCGAAGCCGTTAAATCCACACCCCCTTTTTGCTGAGTTCGTTAAAGCATCAAGTAAGAAGTAGTCATTAATTAAAGCCAGGAAGTAACCGATGTCAAAAGTGATCGAGCGCGCTACAGAAACTCTGAAGATTGAAGCTGAAAGTATTCTTCAGCTCATTCCACGCCTCGGTCAAAAATTTGAAGACGCGGTTCAGGCTGTTTTGAAATGCGAAGGCAAAGTTATACTAACCGGCATCGGTAAATCGGGTCAAATTGCGCGTAAAATGGCCAGCACTCTATCAAGCACCGGCACGCCGGCGGTTTACCTGCATCCGGCTGAAAGCAGTCATGGTGACCTCGGTATGATTTCTAAAACCGATTTGGTCATCGCGATTTCTTACGGCGGCGAAGCGGCTGAGCTGAATGCAATTCTGAATTACATTTCACGTAACGGAATTTTTCTGATCGCTTTGACCGGTAAGCTGAAAAGCACACTGGCCACTGCGGCTCAGATTGTTCTGGATGTTTCGGTTGAAAAAGAAGCGTGTCCGTTGAGTTTGGCTCCGACCTCATCAAGCACCGCAAGTCTTGCGATGGGTGATGCTCTGGCTATGGCCGTTTTGGATGTGCGCGGTTTCAAATCTGAAAATTTCGCCGAACTTCATCCTTCGGGATCACTTGGAGCAAAACTCTTGCGTGTGCGCGAGTTAATGCAAACTGGTCAGGCGTTGCCGTTCGTAAAAAAAGAAACTTCAATGCGCGACCTGCTGACCACGATGACTCACCAAAGTGTACGTGGTGCCGCCGGAGTTTTAGATGAACAGGGGCAGTTGATCGGAGTTATTACCGACGGAGACATTCGCCGTTTTCTTGAAAAAAATAACGATCCGTTTTCGCAAAAGGCGAATGACTTGATGTCGCACTCGCCGAAAACAATCGATGCCGGTGAGTTAGCTGAACGCGCTTTGTTTTTGATGGAGCAGTTTCGGACTCAGATGTTGATTGTGCTTGATCAAAGTTCTCCGCACCCGCGAAAACCTGTGGGTATGATTATTTACCAGGATTTGCTAGGCGCGAAAGTTCGGTGACTTTCTATTGCCGTAACATCTTTATGTAAAATATATCGCCAATCTCACGCTTATAATTTTTCGCAGGTCCCGTAGCTCGGTGCCTCGGGATTTCTTAAACTCTTCAGAAATTCAATGAGTGCTTTGCGGTCTAAGTCGCTCAGATCCGTGCCGTATTCGTGCCCTGTGTTTGATAATCCCGGCAATTCCGTATTGTACTCATACGAATTTTCAGAATCTTTGTTGCACTGGAATCCGACATTTGCGGCGTCGAAATCCCGGCAGCCGATATAAAATTTCTTCGGACGTTTGCTGACCGGCAAAAATAAATCGCTTAATGTTGGAACCGAATCGTTATGTAAATAAGGTGCTGTAAAAGCAATTCCTTCCAGTGATTTCGCTTTGTATCCGATAACCGCTTGGTTTCGATCCGGTAATCTGCAACTCGAAGCTGTATATTTTGCCGGATTACCTAAATTCTCTCTTTCGAAATAATTCATAATCATATCGCGAACGACATAGGCCCGGTATTGACTGGCGTTAACCTGGCCGTTATTGACACTGTCTTTTCCGAAAACGTCCTGAAACTGAACTTTTAAAATTTCCGGAAGCTGAACAACTGTTTTTGTATCAACATCAAGTCGTGCTCTATCAGTATTAATTTCATCAATTGGTGTAACGTTTGTTTTCCAAAAGCTTCGACCAAAGAACACAATATTTTTACTTGTGATTTCGGGCTGTATAGCATGGCAAGCTATGCAATTATTTGCGGTATAGACCTTTCGGCCGCGTTCAATCAAATCCGTATCCAGTGGCGGAAGCAATTCGAGATCTGAGAACTGTTTCCATTCCGGAGCTTTAAGTGTTTTGTATGTCTCTTCGATTTTGATAAGCGCTGCAAAATCAGAAGTCGTTTTAAATACTATTTTTCCGTTCATATCTTTTTCGACCCAATTTTTTGCGTAGGTGCCGGCTGCTTGGCCTATGTTTCGGCCAAATGCAGAGTGAATGTTTCCTAAGAAATGCGTATATTCTTCGTTATAATGACCCCAGATATGCGGCACACCGGTGGGAGCAGTAAATTCACGACAGTTTTGACTGAGTGAAATTTCGTTCTTAAGTGATAGGTCGCCTAAATCTGAAAGATTGCAAAGAGTCTGGTTATTGGGACCTGTAATTCCGTCCTGCATCTGCGGAGGGTAGGCCGAACCAGGCGCTGTTGAGTCGGACGAAGAAAATCTGTTGAGACTTGACTGTGCTTCGACGTCCTTCGCGAAACTGGTCAGGCTATTGAAAAGTTTGTCGCTGGGTTCTTGATTAAGGCGTGCGGCGAACCGGGCAAATTTAGATTTATCGGCCACTGTTTCCTGGGCCGCATCTGCTATTTCTTTTACAAACTTATAGAGCTGCAATGGATTTGTGCCGCCGTCAACCAGGATGCTCTTAGACTTGAAATTCATAACAGTTGTATGGCAAGCGGTACAGTTGACGCCGAGCCATTTCTTTTCGCCATATAATTGAGACGTCACCTCGTCTTCGGTCAACGTCATGCCAATTGGTAATTTTTCGTCGGTATTTGAAATAAAGCCAAACCGACTCATGTTTTCTGAAAGTAATTCAATGGATTCTTTCTTCTCAATTGCAAAAAACCAGTCGTAGGGAATAATTTGTGACCCTTCGTATTTTGAATACATCATTTGACGCTGTTCTTGCGACCAACCTTGGTTAACTGGAACAAGTGCCTGGGCTTTACCAATAGAAGCACTCATAATTGTCGTCAGACTTAGTCCTATTTTAAGCATCCATTGAAGTTTCATGTTCAGATTCCTTGTTATGAAGAGGGTTAAGCTCTAATCCTGCAGCTGGCAAATTGCGTAGACTTGTTTATCGCCAACGGTAAGCTGAGCAAAATGTTGGTCAAACTTTTCTTTCAATTGCAGAGAAGTCGAAGTGCTGACACTATTTTTAGAAAGGGTCGTTTTAACTGCAAAATTTTCTTCGGTACAGTGACCGCCGGCAGGACAAATCGGTTCCAATGTTACATTCAGCTTAAATCCTTTGATCTGCAGTTGCGATGTTTCATACATTTCCGGTTTCACGGTCTGTACTTGCATATCAACGTCTCCTTGTGCGCTTGAGCGGCTGTAATGCAGCTCACAGACTACATTAGGCGTTGCAGCGATTGCTAAATTTGCGGTTAAAATTGTTACGGCCAATAAAATCAGTTTCATAAAAGCTCCTTTGCTTTTGTTGTTTAAATTAAAAATTCGTTTCTGGGCTGTTGATCGTAACGTCGCGATTGATTGTGTCGCCAGATTCATTCCGAATCGTTAACTTATAGTTGCCCGGTAACACGAGTGCGCTTGTTCCATTTGTTAAGTTCTTAAATGCGTAAAATTCTGATTGTTTTAACTCCAGCTTGGTCTGTCTGTAAACTTCATAAATATCCATATCAATATCGCTTGTTAACGCCTTAGTTTTTCTTTTGGTATAAGAAGTAATAATTGACCGTGCTCCATTGATCTCCTCTTGGATATTTTGCAAATTCTTGAGATAGGCAGATTTATCTTTTTCAATTGGATCTGATAAGTAAAAACCTGAATAAAAATCGTATCTTGTGTAGAGTGGTAGGAACTTTATGCCGTTTCCAGATATTTCTGTAATTAGCGTATAGAAACTATCATCACTCATTTGCATAGTATTCATAGCCCGCTTACAAATTTCAACTTTGTCGTTTGAGAATTGTTTTTCTTTTAAAACAAATCTGCAAAGTTGGTAGTAGTAGGCTCCTTCAGAGTTAAAAGACTCTGGATTTTTCAAAGAGGGAATACTTAAGGTGTATATGAGGCTAAGATTCGGGCTAGTTAAATCAGCAAGTACCTTTCTTTTCACAGAGGGGTCGGTAATATCAAATACTAACTGGTAATTTGATGACCCTAAATTATCTGAACCCGCGGCTCCACCAAGAATAAGTCGACTGGCGGGTAGAGCTGTTGATGCGTTTTGCTTTACCTCAAATTGTATAACGAGCGGATTTACTGGAATTCCTCCTTCTCGGATCGATACTAATATTTCTGAATTTGAAAGTAATTTATAGATTCCGGGTCTTACTGGGTGATTGTATCTCGACTTGGTGTTAAAGCGTACTCCCTGTAAGTCTTTCTGAACGGATAGGCATTTGTCGCTCACGGTAACTGCTCCATCAATTTCTGTTGTTGGGCAGTACTGTAAGGTAGTCATATTCTGATCAACCACTTTAGGCCAGACGATGAATCCATATTCTCCGTTATTTTGATTCAAGTCTGTGCGTACAACTGGAAGTCTGTATACGGTTTCAGCAGCCAGCAGTGAAGTGATCTGATTTGAAATTTCATAATCAGACACGGCGCCCTTAGCAATCTCTACTCCCGCAAGTGTAGCTAACTCATGATGAACTAATTGATACAGTTGTTTTGGATCTTTTTCTGCCAAAAGAAAGCGTGGAATATTGCAAGTAATCTGACCTAATTTCTTTTTGAACTCAGATTTACAGGTTTTTTCTTGGTTATCAAATGTGACTTTATTGGTCGTCATTGTAATATTGTAGTTCTGCAGTACGGTAAGCATGGCGCCATCGTACTTTTGTAAAGTCAGATTTGGTGGTAGTTGCAGGCTTGCGGAGTTACCGACCATAATCCAATCTTTAATATTTTGTGCGACTTCTTTAAATTTAATTTCAGTGGGGTCTCCACCGCCACCGCTATTAGTGCCTGCTTTATTTTGTGCAAATGCTGAGAGGCTCATCGCGCATACAACAGAAGTGGTGAGTAAAGCCTGTGTCAATTTTTTAAAGTTATATGTTATATTCATATTTATTCCTAATTAGTTAATTTGTGTTTCGTAGTTAGATACGCACGATTAAAAGTTCATTTCTGGGCTATTGACCATAACATCGCGAGTATTTGAATCACCAGATTCATTCTTGACTGATAATTTATATTTACCAGGGATAACCAGTGCACTTTGTCCGTTAGTTAATTTTTGGAAAGCAAATACCTCTGTTTCGTCAAGGCTAAGTCCAATTTCAGAGTAAACTTCATATTCTTCTTCTGATTTAATTTCTTTTTGGTACTTGTCAAAAATTGATCTTGCTTCGCTGTATGTTCGTTGAATTTTACGTACATG
>JANPAD010000004.1:0-3602 GCA_031429735.1 Bdellovibrio sp.
ATAACGACAACAAAGGTTTAGGCAGTCTCAGAAATAAAATATTCTTTACGCTTATTTGCCTTGCTGTTTACCGTATAGGTGTCCACATTCCGACTCCCGGTGTAAACGGGTTGGCAGTTTCTGAATTCTTTAATTCTCAAAACCGTGGTATCTTCGGCCTATTTAATACTTTCAGCGGCGGCGCTCTGTCACAGTTTTCGATTTTTGCTTTAGGTATTATGCCGTATATTTCGGCTTCGATTATTTTCCAATTATTAAGTTCAGCGGTTCCTTTTCTTGAGTCTCTCAAAAAAGAGGGCGAAGCCGGACGTAAAAAAATTAATCAGTACACGAAGTATGCGACTGTAGTTTTGGCGATTGTTCAAGGTTACGGTATGAGCACTTGGCTTTCGGGTCAGGCAGGCGCAAACGGAGTAAGTCTTTTGTCCTCAGGCTCAATCGGTTTATTTCCATTCAAATTGGTTACAGTTATGACCTTGGTGTCAGGCACGTGTTTTATCATGTGGCTTTGTGATCAGATCACCGAGCGTGGAATCGGTAACGGTACCTCCCTCGTGATCTTCACAGGTATTGCTTCGGGTATCCCGAGTGCAGCAAACCAACTTCTTCAGTTGCTTAAAAACGGCGAATTGA
This sequence comes from Bdellovibrio sp., assembly GCA_031429735.1. Classification (GTDB taxonomy): domain Bacteria; phylum Bdellovibrionota; class Bdellovibrionia; order Bdellovibrionales; family Bdellovibrionaceae; genus Pseudobdellovibrio. Next base: position 634 of record JANPAD010000004.1, read on the forward strand.
AAGTTGTATTAGCCGTGGCTTTACTTCTGTTCATGGTGGCTGTTATTGCAGCTGTTATTTACATGGAAGTTGCGCAGAGACGTATTGCAATTCAATACAGTCAGCGTTTGGCAAATAACATGGGTTCTTTGGCTCAAAGTCATTTGCCTATTAAAATTAACTTTGCCGGCGTTATCCCGCCAATTTTCGCAAGTTCGCTGCTGATGTTTCCGAGTACCATCACACAGTTTGTCAATGTTCCTTGGCTTACGGCGATGCGTGATTCGTTGAATCCGAACGGTGTTATTTTCAATATCATGTTCGTTGGATTGATTGTGTTTTTTTCGTTTTTCTACACAGACATCGTTTTCAATTCTGATGAAGTGGCTGAGAACCTTAAAAAGTCTGGCGCCTTCGTTCCGGGAATTCGTGCCGGAAAAAGTACCGCTGACTTTATTCGGTATGTGTTAGATCGTATTAATGTATTAGGTTGTTTATACCTTTGCGTGATTTGTATTCTGCCGGGTCTTTTGGTTCAGTACCTCAACGTACCTTTCCATTTCGGTGGCACAAGTCTCTTGATCCTCGTGGGTGTGGCTATCGACACTTCACAACAGATCCAGTCGCATCTTTTATCTAGTAAATATGATTCTTTCTTAAAAGGTGTGAAGATTCGCAGTAGAAGGGTTCAGTTTTGAACATTATCTTAATAGGTGCTCCTGGATCGGGTAAAGGTACCCAGGCCAGAAGATTTATTGATAAATATGGTTTTGTTCAACTGAGCACAGGCGATCTTTTAAGGGCTGCAATTACGGCCAAAACAGAGCTGGGGATGCAGGCCAAGAGTATTATGGATCAGGGTAAGCTGGTACCTGATGACGTCATGATCAACCTTGTAAAGGGTTATATGGCGCAAGAAGCGGACAAATCGGTCATTTTTGACGGTTTTCCCCGTACGGTAGCACAGGCTGAGAGCCTGAAAAAAATGCTCTCAGATATGGGCTCTCGTATCGATAAAGTAATTTATTTTAAGATCAATCCTCAGATCTTGATTAAGCGTCTTACCGGACGCCGGACTTGCTCTCAATGTGGTGAAATTTACCATATCGAGACCAAACCTTCGAGCAAGGGTCACATTTGTGAAAAATGTGGCGGCCCCCTTGTTCATAGGCCGGATGACCGGGAAGAAGTAATAAGTGAGCGGCTGGCTCAGTTCGAAAAGAACACAGGCCCTACGATCGAGTTTTACCGAAACCAGGGTGACCTGACAGAAGTAGACTGTGAGCAGGATCCAGGCGTTGTTTTTGAGCAAATTGTTAAAATTCTAGCGTTAGCTAATTAGGGCTAGACTAGATTTATATACGGTGTTACAAATCGTAACCTTTGGCGGAGTATTGTTATGAAGGTCAGACCATCAGTAAAAAAAATATGTAATAAATGTAAAGTTATTAAAAGAAAAGGTGTTGTACGAGTGATCTGTGAAAACTCGAAACACAAGCAAAGGCAGGGCTAAGTTATGGCACGTTTAATGGGTATCGACTTACCTCGTAACAAACGAGTAGAAGTCGCTCTAACATACATCTTCGGAATCGGGCGCTCGCGCGCTAGTGACATCTGCAAAGCAGTTGGCATTCCTGAAACACTTAGAACAGACGCTTTAACGGATGAACAAACAGCAGCAATGCGTGCGTTAATCGAAGCTAAATTCAAAGTCGAAGGCGATCTTCGTCGTGATATCGGTATGTTCATCAAGCGTTTAACAGACGTGAACTGCTACCGTGGAACTCGTCATCGCAAAGGTTTACCTGTGCGTGGCCAAAATACGCGTTCAAATGCCCGAACTCGTAAAGGTCCTAAGAAAACAGTGGCGAACAAGAAAAAAGCTGTTTAGTAGCTAGGTGAAATTATGAGTACAAGTACAGATATGGTAAAAAAGCCGACAACGGCTAAGAAAAAAGTTAAAAAGAATGTTGTTCAAGGACAATGTCATATTGCGGCAGGTTTCGGGAACGTGATTATCACGTTCACAGATCCATCAGGGAATACAGTGTCTTGGTCATCAGCCGGCCACATGGGATTCAAAGGTAGCCGTAAAGGCACTCCTTTCGCAGCTCAAGTGACTTGCGAAGACGCAGCAAAAAAAGCCCAAGATAGTGGTATGAAAACCGTCGAAGTGTTTTTGACAGGCCCAGGCGCCGGTCGCGAACCAGCTATCAGAGCTTTAGCAGGAACTGGAATGAGAATTTTATCTTTAAAAGATATTACTCCTGTTCCTCACAACGGATGCCGACCTCCTAAGCGTCGTCGTATTTAGAGGATTATATGGGTTGCAATGTTAGTTCTGTATGTAAATTATGTCGTCGCGAAAACATGAAGCTTTTCTTAAAAGGCGACCGTTGTTTTTCTGATAAATGTGCTTTCGAAAGAAGACCGTATCCTCCGGGACAACACGGTCAATCTCGTCTTAAGTTTTCTGAATTTGCTCTTCAATTACGTGAAAAGCAAAAAGCTAAACGTTACTACGGTCTTTCTGAGAAACAATTCAGCCGTTATTTCGATATGGCTGATAAATCTCGTGAGGTGACAGGGACAGCTCTTTTGAGATTCCTTGAACTTCGTTTAGATAACGTAGTTTACACGTTAGGTTTTGCGAATTCACGTCGTGAAGCTCGTCAAGTTATCTCACACAACCATCTCATGGTTAACGGTAAGCGCGTGAATATCGCAAGCTTCATCGTTCGCAAAGGTGATGTTATTGAAGTGGCTCCAAAAAGCCGTGAGATGAACAAAGTATTGTCCGCGATCCAAGCTGTGGCTCGTCGTACGATGCCGAGCTGGCTTGAAGCTGATCACGGTGCATTCAAAGGAACTGTTAAAGATGTTCCAACTCGTGATGAAGTTACTATTCCGGTAGAAGAAAGTATGATCGTTGAGTACTACTCACGATAATAAGGGGTTAAACGATGCAAGAGCACTATTATAAATTTTGG
>JANPAD010000005.1:0-5086 GCA_031429735.1 Bdellovibrio sp.
CTCATAAATCCCCCGTTATTTAACTTTACGGCAGAAAACGAGCCTTCGAAGAGTTTTATTTTGAAAAATATCAAATCAGGAGTTTTTTAACGACCCGGCCGGCGCGCCATCTCACTTCGATACATATCCAGCGCGATACTGGCGTAAGAAGTTGCGAAATCCGAGGCAAATCTATTATTGCGAGTTACGCTCGGGCGATTCATCGAGCGGCTTTGCCAGAAGGTATATTGCTGATTAAAGTTCAAGGCTTGCACCGTTGTCTGTTTCGCCATCAACCATTCTGCCGCCTTATGCGCTTGCGGTGTCGTCCCTTTTTGAGCTGAAACTAAGGCAATTAAACCCATCGCTGTTACGTAAGCCTGCGGTTCGTCGGCACCACGCCCGATAAATTTTTTCTGATTCCAACTGCCGTCGGCATTTTGTTCAGATAAAATACGAGCTGCAAAATTATTTTTTTGTTCAGCCGTTAACACCGTGCCCGCGCGAGAAGCTCCGCTGTTTTGAGAATTCGCCCACAGTAAAACGCTCATCTCTTGTGAATTAAGTTGAGCCGTTTGGTGTTGAAGGTAATTTTTAAGCTTAGCGTAACTTTCGGCATGCGGAGTGTAGCTTGAATGTTTGACGGCCATTTCGATGGCTAAAACCGCCATTGAATTACCCCACAGCTCGCCATTTTTAGACTCAAAGGGTTCTAAGTTGAAGTCGAGCCAGTGGATATGTCCGTCAGCATCGAGATTTTCGAGAATGCGGTCAATTGACTTAAGAGTCACCGCGCTGAGAGGAGATCCTTTTGCGATATCGTAGTTAAGAAGAGTCAGTGCATTCACCACCGCCTCAGTCGGTTTTGAATTACGGTCCTGAGCATCTTCGGTGTACCAGGGCTCGGCCGATGTATTTTCAACTTTTTCTGCGGCCATTCGTCGGAAGTTATCAAAAAGATCTTTCGACTGAGCATCTAATCCCCGCGACATCATATAGGGTAAGGTCGTGTGACAACACAAACATTCGTTACGCTCAGACCATTCTTTGTTACGTTGATCAAGATAAGCTTTTGAGCGCCCGACATTTTCGCGTATTTGCGATTCAGTCAGTGTAACGGTTGAATGACCTGTTGACGTATTCGCCGTACGGACGTCGGCTACGACAGCTTCATCTTGAACCTGAGTGGCCGCTCTGTTGCCCGGAAACAGAACTCGGCACATCGACACGATACCTGCCTGGCTTTCGACATGCGTAAGGAGCACCATATTAAAGAGTAGAATTAAAAATACGAGTTTAACCATTCCGAACAGGTTATGCAGTCCTCGTACCAGACTAAATAGCTTAGGCCGCTTTGCGAGCTCGATAAAGTGCTTAAGGCAAACGGAACCGACATTTTTTGTGTCATTTTGATAATAAGTTAGACAAAAAAATTGGCCGCAAAGCTTTTAAGACCCTTTGGGTATGGCATCCGACATGCTAATGAGTGTTGGTTCAAAATAAACGTGACCCGAGGTGTATCTATGAAAAGTCTGAGTCAAAAGACGTCTCAAAATATTTTAATGTCTGCCGTTGCCTTAGCTGCGCAGATGTTGATCGCGACGACAACGCTCTACGTGCCGTCTGCAGATGCGGCTCCACGTTGTAGCTTACGCACACTGCTTGAACGCAGTAACGAGACCGCAGCAGAAGTTTCTACTTTTAGCGTTAGCAAAATCAATGGCGCGGATGCAATTAGACTCAAAGCCGCCACCATGACAAAAATGAAAAAGATTTTTGACGATAAGGGCAAGCGGCTTGAGGCGACTGACATTAAAGGTATTATCGAAGCCGCAGGTGCACTTGTGGCCACCGCGGACAAGAAACCTTCAGTTGAAAAATCGAATAAAATGGCCGAAATCGGACGAGATATTTTAAAAACAGCTAAGCCGGATCTGTCGACTGATCAATATAAGATGGTCAGCTATTTGATAGCAGAAGCCGTGATGAAATTTGAAACAATTCCGCTTTCTGAATACAAATCGTCCCGCAGTGAATTGCCGGTGTTTAAAAAGAAAAGTACTTTGCATATCGATAAATTTAACGACTTGGTTGAATCCTATGTTGATGGTACAGCCGGTTACCGGGATATGTCGACGGACGGTGGCTTCCTCAGCTGGCCTGAAATTCGCGGCCTTTATACGAACAATTCATGGGCCATCGGTATTCGCGATCACGATATGTACCACCTGCATTACTCGTACGCTCACCCCTATTACCTTGCCGTTAATATGCACTCGTCGCGAACAATCAACGATCGTCGCTACGCGATGATTTCGACGCTATGGGAAGCCGTTGACACTTTTAGAACAGGCTATGAAGACAGTATTGCAGATTATTTTAAAGGTCGTCACATGTCGGTTGAAGAGGGCATGCTGTTTATCGCCGGTGCCACTGAAAAAGAACTGAATAAAATTGAAGAAAAGATAGGTTCATACACCCAGTTGGACAGTCTTTCAGAGCTTGCTTATGCGCAAGGCTGGAGACCGGTTAAGACCAAGTTCGGTCGCGGCACAACCCGCTACACGCAAGAAACTCAGTTTAAAGAAATAGAAACATTTATTAATGATTCATTGGCTCGCAAGAGCGTTACGCGCAACTCGCGTTACGGCAACTATCACCGCCAAGGACCGGGCCATACTGTAGCCACTGACCAAAACACGATTCCGTAGTTTTTCACAAACATCTTGAAAACAAAAAAAGCGCCCTTCGGCGCTTTTTTTATTTAATGAGGTAACAACTAAGTTAGCCTGTCTTCTTCCACTTCGGCTTGTATTCCATTTGTGAATTGATATCACGAAACTTCGCTTCTTTAGAAGCGTCGTATTTTTTGTGATTCATGTAAATTTCTTTAACTTTAATAAATTGTTTTTCAAGCTTATCTGCCATCAAATCAACGGCCACATAAACATCCGGCGCGCTGGCGGTGGCTTTAAAGAATTTTTCTTTCGTATTCAATGAAACTTCAACAACGAATTCGTGTTGATTTTTAAAGTAATACACATGACAGCGTCCGTCTCTGAGTAGATACTGTCCGATACTATCAAGCTTCGTGGTTGTATAATCCACCAGTGAGTCTGAATAATCCAGATGCTTGAAGGTGTAGTCCGATTTCATGCTTGGTCTCCTTTGGCTGCCTTACGTGCCAGATTTCGCCGTACTCTTGATTGAGTCCTGCTGTTAGATACTCTATCGGAGCCGTCTGGACTAAAGATGAGTTGCTCGCACGATTTTTTACAAAAAATTATTTTATGAAAATCTCAATTTGGGAAGTTTAACGAATTTGAAGATTAGATCGTTTTAGACTGATTCAAGAGAAGCAGTTCGGCCGGCAGCGGCACAGACAGCGAACGATTCAGAAATATTTTTTCGAGTTTTTGTCGATCTTTCAACAACTTAAAAAGAGCCGGCAATGCCGTGCTGAATTCCTGATCCAGCACGGGTTGCAGCGCCTTCAATCCATAAATAGAATCTTTTTGAAGTGCACGGGCTAGTGACATCCAATAGTAAATTTCATTCGAACTGCGCAGTGCAAGTTCGTCAGCAAGGAGGGCCACAGCGCGGTTTACACTTGTTTCGGTATTTTTAAGCACCAAAGCTTCAGCCAGCTCGAGTCGGTGCCCGGCATTTTTTTTGAGACTGTCTTCAAGGACTAAAATAGACTGATCCAGATAACTTTGCGCCTCAGCCTGATGACCTCTCAAAATTTCGATTTTAGCCATTTCGGTTAAATACTTCGGTAGCGGTTGTTTTTTCATACCCGCCTCGAGCGCCTCAAGCGCTTCACTGTAATGGCCGTTGTCAGACGCCAACCGGGCCATCATCAAATAGACTCTAGGGTCGTCTCCGTTAATCAGGGCGGCCGATTCAAGCGCTGCACGAACCACTGAAGCGCTCATGGTTTCAAGACCGTAGCGGGCCACCAGCATGCGCGCCTCAAGTGACTCGAAACAAGTTTGGCCATTTTCGACAGCGAAGACTTTGTTGATATAAAATTGAAATTCATCCCGGTTACTTTTCAGAAACATAAGCTTCGCGTACAGCAAATAGGTTTCGATATCGGGCTTTAGACTGACTTCAGGTAAATATTTGTAAGTGGTTTCAATATCTTTTTTGGCCAGAGCATTCCAGGTCAGGGCCCGCAGTACAGAAGAATCAGAACCGTTGGCTTTCAGCAGAATAAGAAGTTTGTCAGCAGATTCTTGAAAGCGGTGCTGATAGCTGAGCATTTGGGCTTCGGCCATATAAGGTGGTTTATTATCTGCTGCAGAAGTTAAGATTTTTTTTGAAGTTTCAATCAAAGAGAAAATTTCTTCGACCAACTCATCAGATTGATTGCGTTTGGCTATTGATACCAAATGCATAATTAAATCGTTCATCGCAATAAAATTCTTGGGCTGTTCGGCTGAGATACTGCGAAGCGTTTTTTCAATTTCTGGATTTTGTTTGTAACATTGAGTCGTCGTCCAAGCCGGGACTTGGATTTCATCTTTTGACGAACTCCAAAAAACAAAGGCGGCTGCAACTGCAGCCACCGATGTGAGTCCGTAGACGTAAGGAGTCTTGAACAGTTTCAAGTGCTTATAAAGGTAAAGCTAAGAACGGGAAAGTTGACAACAGTGGGTTTCCAGCTGGATGGGCCGTTGTGTAACCAACCTGATCTGTCACCGCGTAACTCACGACTGAACCGGCTGAAGTACCACCAGGAATCGCGGTAGCTGCACCTAAGGCGATGTACGTGAGCGTGATGTCGATCACGTCATCACGAATTTTACGGCCACCGCAAAGAAGTGGTGCGCCTGGAGTTAAACTCACACAAGCAGTGTAGGCCACTTCACCTTGACGTGAATTTGACGTACGATCCACATTCGCCGTTAATGGGTTACCCGTTACTGGATTACTGGTGAAGTCGGTATCGTTAACACTGATACGAGTTACGTCCGGTAAAAACTGGCTAACAACATCATTTGTTGCAGGAGGAGTACCACCCGCTGCAGTTCCCAAAGCACGTACAACATTGATAACGGCAACAGCTTCACCTTGCACGGCTGCTACGGCCGGAATCGTG
>JANPAD010000006.1:0-4406 GCA_031429735.1 Bdellovibrio sp.
TAACAAAACCGGGGTTCATTAGGGTATTTTTAACTTCGACGATATTTTGTTCGGTCAATCGCTCAAGTGCAAGGCGGTCAATTAACGGGCCATGCAACGTAGGGAAATTCCATTTTTGGGTGATGACGGTTTGCAACGAACTGACGTCACTCAGCCCGATCAAAATTTTCGGTTTTGAAGGGCGTTTCATTTTTTCAATATCAGGCAACAATCGTATTGACCCGTAGCCGCCACGCAAACACCAAATCACTCGCGATTCAGGATTTGTCATAGCTTTTTTAAATTGTTGAAAACGGTACTCATCGCTTTGCGCTAGAAAGATATGCGGCTTTAAAATGTCGGGGTCATGAATAACATTGAAGCCCCAGCTTTTTAAAATTTCGATGCCTTTAAGCAAATGTTCGGTCGGGGCATAAGAACCCGGTGCGATAATTTCAACGGTATCACCCGTCTGCAAAGGTAAAAGGCCGACCCTAGATTTTTTAGGTCGGGCTGGCTTAGCCGATTTGCGGCGTGTTATTTGTTTTTGGGTCGGTCGTTTTTTTAGCTTGGGCACCTTTTAAGCTTGTCGGATAATCTCCATTAAAACAAGCTGCACAGAATCGTTCAGGACCCCCGCTGACAGCCTTCCACATCCCTTGCTCGGATAAATAGGCTAAAGAATCAGCGCCGACATAACGACGGATATCTTCAATCGAATTTTGCGAAGCAATCAGCTCACTTTTTTGTGGAGTATCGACACCGTAAAAACAAGGTCCAGTCGTCGGCGGAGATGCAATACGTAGATGCACTTCTTTAGCCCCGGCCTGACGAATCAAGTTGATGATTTTTTGGCTGGTTGTGCCGCGAACAAGCGAGTCGTCGATGACAATAACTCGTTTGTTTTTCAAAATATCCGGCTGTGGATTCAGCTTGATTTTTACACCGATATCGCGAATGGACTGAGTCGGCTGAATAAAAGTACGCCCGATGTAGTGATTACGGATAATTCCGAACTCAAACGGTATGCCACTTTTTTGCGAATAGCCAATGGCTGAAGGCACGCCGCTGTCAGGCACCGGAATGACAATATCCGCATCGACGGCCGACTCAATCGCCAGCTGTTCCCCGAAGTTTTTACGTGATTGATAAACCGAACGGCCGAAAACGACTGAATCAGGTCGAGCAAAATAGACGTGTTCAAAAACACATTGGGCACTTTTACGGCTCGACTGGTCTTCAACTTTAAAATGATAGCTTTTGACACCGGCACTTGAAATTTCGACAATTTCACCGGGTTCAATTTCGCGAATTAACTGTGCGCCGATGAGGTCAAAAGCACAGGTTTCGCTAGCCACCACATAACTTATTTTATTGCCCGTCTGAATCTGCCCTAAGACCAGCGGTCTGAAGCCGTAGGGGTCACGAATGGCGACCAGACGGTCATGGGCCAGCACCACAAAACTGTAAGCGCCTACAAGGTTTTGCAGACTTTCAATGAGCGCCGTTGCTAAATGATTTGAGGGGTTTCGAGCCAATAGATGAAGAAGAACTTCAGTGTCGTTTGTGGCATGAAATATAGCGCCTTCGCGCTGAAGAGCTTCACGCAAAATGGACGCATTCACGATGTTGCCGTTATGGGCTAATGCCACTGGACCACTCAACAATTCAGAGGTCAAAGGTTGCGCATTGGACACTTGGTTTTCACCGGTGGTTGAGTAGCGCACGTGACCGATCGCACTTGTGCCCGTCAGTTTTTTTAAAATAGTTTCTGAAAATACATCCGACACAAGACCCAGACCTTTGTGAATCCGGTGTTTTGGTTTTTCGGTTTGCTGATCAAGCACCACAATGCCCGCTGACTCTTGCCCGCGGTGTTGCATAGCGTACAAACCGAGATAGGTCAGTTGCGCGGGCTCCGGGTGATTCCAGATACCAAAAACGCCGCACTCTTCTTTCCAGGACTTCGTTCCACTCATTTGATAGCCTCGAGACCTGAATTGTATTTTGATCTGAATTCTTTAAGTGATAAATCCGTTTGCTGTGAAACTTTAAAAGCCTCAGGGCGGGTTTCACCCACTTTTTCAATACTGACCGGAGAGACTCCGAAATAGAAATCTTTTAAAAACTTTTCAAAGGTTGATGCGTCTTCAGAAGTCACAATTAAAAACGAATAGAACTGATCTTTGAAAAGTGTCGATTCGTTTTGGATTCCGAGCTCGTAACTTAAATCAAATCCGACTTCGTCGGTCGACATTTTGAAACAAGTGACAGCTACTCCGCCCAAACCGACCGCTTTGACTGTACTGACACGGTAATTTTTCGCTCGAATTTCACCGTCTAACGACACTGTACGTTTGATAAAGGTCGGCACATCCATACCGTTATTGAGAGCAAATTGCGGGTTACCGCTGGTCATATCTGACAACCAGACATTCGCTTCAGCCCAATTTAATTTAACCTGAAAAATACTTTCGTTGGCGGCTTTGAAATAATCACCGATCAGGTCTTCAACAGAATCCCGAATGCCAACAACGCCCGTTGCCGGAGTTGAAACAATATTTTCACCGAGTGTTTCATTATAAAAACTAACATTACCGCTGATGACCGGCGCGTCTAAGGCACGGCTGGCTTCGGCAATAGCTTCAACGCTGGCCACAAACTCACTCATGATTTCTGTTTTTTGCGGATTGCCGAAATTAAGACAGTCCGTCACCGCTAAGGCTTTTGCACCTTTGATCGCGAGTTGTAAAGAAGGGTAATAAACCGCATCCAAAGCGCCGATGCGCGCGTCCATCATCATGATTTCCGGACGGCATCCAACCACAAGACCCAGCCCCCGCGCCGAATGATCCAGCCGCGCAAAAGCCACTGAACTTTCGCAGGCCATCGCTGTGCGGGCTCCGACTCTTTGGTCGTACTGATCATAAACCCATTTACGGGCATTCAGTTTAAATTCGCCCATGGCTTTTTCAAGCAAACTTTTTGTTTGGTCTGCAGATAGAGTTAAATCTTTGAGTTTCTCGACTTGATTCGGGTAAGTCCAAACGCGGTAAGGTCGTTCATAGCGCGGAGCTTTTTCAACAATCAGGTTCGGATCAATTTCAGTCAGGGTTTCCGCGCCCCACATCAGTTTTACTTTTTTATCTTTCAGCACGTGCCCAAGAACCACGGCATCAAGACTCCATTTTTTGAAAGCATCCTGAAGCTTTTGCAAGTTTTCAGGTTTGCAGATCAAAAGCATACGCTCTTGGCTTTCAGACAATAAAATATCTTCAGCGCTCATCGTAGAATCCCGCAGCGGAACTTTTTTCAGGTCGATCAGTAGACCGACTTGGCCTTTTGACGCCATTTCAAAGCTTGAGCTGGTCAAACCGGCAGCGCCCATGTCTTGCATGGCCACCACGAGGTCTTCGGCCAAAACATCAAGGCAGGCTTCGATCAGAAGTTTTTCGTAAAACGGATCGCCGATTTGCACGTTTGGTCTTTTTGATTCAGAATCGTTATCGAAAGAGGCTGAAGCCATCGAGGCCCCATGCACACCATCGCGACCGGTTTTAGCGCCCACATAAACCACAAGATTACCTTCACCTTGCGCTTTAGATAAAGCCATTTTCTGACCCGGTCCGAAGTACCCGACATTAAGTGCATTCACCAGAATGTTTTTATTGTAGCGCGGATGAAAATTAGTTTGCCCGTTCATCGTCGGTACGCCGACGCAGTTGCCGTAACCTGAAATGCCATCCACCACGCCGTTCATCAGATATTTCATGCGAGGTGCCGTCACTTCACCGAAGCAAAGATAATTGGCCGACATAATCGGGCGCGCTCCCATGGTAAAGATATCACGCAAAATTCCGCCCACACCGGTTGCTGAACCCTGAACCGGTTCGATAAAACTCGGGTGATTATGGCTTTCCATCTTAAAGGCGATTTGCTCGCCGAAACCCAAGTCAACAACACCGGCGTTTTCACCGTCCATATCAGGCGTGCTGGCATTGCGGTAACTGAATTTACGTAAGTGAATTTTTGAAGATTTATAACTGCAGTGCTCGCTCCACAGAGCCGAAAATAGCGGCCACTCGACCGGCTTCGGCTCGTGGCCCAGCAACGACTTCATCAAACCGTATTCGTCTTCAGTTAGACGATAGGTCTTTAATTTTTGTTGAAAATCATCAGCCATCATAAAAAATACCTGCCATCGGTTGAGCCCATCCAGCTGAAAAGAGCACGCTCCGGATGCGGCATCAAACCGCAAACATTACCGGTTGAGTTCACGACACCTGCGATATCCAACAGTGAGCCGTTCGGGTTCTGATCATAAGTCAACCAGACTTGGTCGTGATCATTCATTTTTTTAAGCTGATCGGTGTCGGCGTAATAGCAGCCTTCGCCGTGCGCAATCGGCACGCGGAGAATTTTTCCCT
>JANPAD010000007.1:0-15807 GCA_031429735.1 Bdellovibrio sp.
TTTTTTAGAATAATTTCAGATACTTTCTTCTGTCCGGCCGAAGTCATGTGGACATTGTCCCACCAGAAATAGCCTAGATTATAAATTGCAGCCATTTCTTCATGCATATTAATAAACTTCCAACCTTGAGCAGAAGCCAGTTGCCTCATACTTTTGTGGTTTTCAAATATATTCCAGTTCGGATCCATAAAATAATTCGCTTCGCCGACCAGCACTAAAACAATATTTTTTTCAATGGCAAAGTCAGATAATTTTTGCAGTTCGCGACGAAAAGAAGCCGCGTCGAAATCGTTGTTCGAAGCATTGAGAATAATTAAATCGATTCGTTTTTCGCGGTAAGGTTCAATCGCTTTCCACATGCGGCTGAGACTAGCTCCTGAAACTGCTGTGTTAATTAAGGTCACGTCAGATTTTCTATGTTGAGCCCGAAGCCCGTTCTGAAGGTAAGTTTCGAGTTTATCTGCAGCGGTCGCTGCACCGGCACCCCATGTTTGCGAGCTGCCCATCAACACGACCGTGTAATGACCTGACTTAAGCGTCTCAAACTGTGCTGCGAGTCGCTTAAAAATAGCATCTTCGTATTCGATATTATTTTTAAAAACACTGGTGTTGATGTAACGAACTAGCTTATCCACCTGAGTTGGTGTAACTGGATAAATTTTAGCAAAGTAAAGGTAATCCGCTGAAAATAAAAAACCTGTAATAAATAAAAGATTGAAAGCTGTCAATAAAAGCCAGTGTAAATTGAATTTACTCCCACGTACGATTCGGTACATCAAGGCGACGTTAGCGAGCGTGCCTGTCATAATCCAGAACCATAGCCAAAAATGTGGCGGCTGAAAGTTTTCATTAAAATAAGTTCCGTTCAAATCATGGATGCGGACATTATCAATAAAAGTGGGGCCGGCTTGAGACTTGAAGGCAATCCGCGAAGCGAGGGGCTGATATTTCAAAGTTGCTGTGCCGATAGGTATTTCATTAATCAAAACAGCTAAACTGAGCCCCTGAAAAATCAATTTGATTTGAGTATCTGTATTGGCGGGTAAAATCACGGAGCTTATCGTCTGTCGTTCTGTGATTAGCCCTCCAGGATCGGTTTCGACGTATTCGTTCACGTAGTTTTTGTTAGCCGTGAATCGAATGCCTTTTTGACTCATTTCACCGAATTCAAAAAAAACAGTCAGATCTGACACTTCAGACATGTTGAGCGTAAAGGAAAGTTCGATCGGCTGAAATGCTCGTTTGGTGACAACCTGATTATAAGCATGCCAGGTCCCAAGGTTCAGACGATCTGACCATAAAGCCGTACGTGTCGTATAAAAGGCGACTGCTCCAACCACACCTCTATGGAGTTTGATTTTAGAACTTTCCCATTGTCCGTTTTCGAAAAGAATATTTTTCTGCTGACTTATAATTCTGGCTGAGAAAATAGAAATTATCAAAATGACAAGAAGCAGTGTTAAAATTTCAAAATTTTTTTTTGCCATTTCTAAATGTAATATGGCCGTCATATTAATCAATTTAAATCGGGCCTAATCCAACTTTATATCGTACAACCGGATTGACGACCGTCGTGCCGATATCTAAGATAACATAAACATAAAGGCGAGTTTTTATGCAGTTCAATAAACTATCAAACGAACAAAAAATGTTTTTTGAACAAAATGGATACCTTATCGAGAAAAGCGTTTGGTCAAGAACTGAAATCGATGCATTGAAACAGGCAAGTCGCAGTTTTGAGAACTATACGAATGGTGTTTATCATTCTCTGATGAATCCCCATCTTACGAATTCTACCTTTCGTAACGCTCTTGGGCACCCGCGAGTGGTTCAACGTTTAGCAGAATTTTTTGATGGTCCGGTCAGCGCCGTACAGAGCCAGATGTTTTTTGGCCCGCCTGGCTGCTCTGGATACAGCAGGCATCAGGATAATTTTTTTGTCCAGACAGACCCCAAGTTTTTTATATCAGTGTGGAGCTCACTGGACTCGGCCGACTCGGCCAATGGCGGCCTGATCATGTACGCCGGCAGTCACCGAGAACCGATTTTAGATGTGCGCGAAGTTGATCCGAGCCAACGCGGTAAAGGACAGGATCCAAATTCAGATCGTGTGGAGTCGGTCTTTTCAGAAAATAGGACCTACCCGGCAATTGACCTGGCCACTGAACCCGGTGATATCGTTTATATTCATGCAAATGTTGTCCATGCGTCATATAATAATCGAACAATGGACCGCTTTCGAAATTCACTGCTTTGCACTTATATCCGCTCTGGTACGGCTTTACGCAAGGGTCTTTACGCAAAACGTGAAGAGATTATTCTTAAAAAGTAATCAGATCGATTCTGGGATAAAAAACATTAAAATTAACACTTTTAAGAAATATGTTTAAGTTTACCCAAAGTTCAGGCTAATATGACGTGATGCACGGCTCTCGTTACAAAACAGATTGTTTTCATTTCAACGGTTTTAAGCCATGTGCTGCGCATAAAGAAAACCGCACAGAGTGCGAATCTTGCGACGTTTACCGTCCCCTTGATTTTCGTATCCTGATCATTAAAACCGGCGCAGCTGGCGATGTTGTACGAACCACTCCCCTTTTGCACCGCCTTAAGAAACTTTATCCACAGGCCGAAATTACGTGGGTTACACACTACCCTGAGCTTCTACCATCGGCGGTCGACCATATTCTTCGTTTTTCTTGGGAAAACTGCATGGCTTTAATGGATCAGTTTTTTAACATAGTTATTAATCTGGATAAAAGCCTTCCCGAAACCACCCTCGCTATGCGAGTGCAGTCGGGCGAAATTAAAGGTTTCGTTTCAGATCAAAATGGAAAAATACTACCAGCGGATAAAAATGCTCTTCACAAATGGAGCACCGGTTTTAACGATACTCAAATGCTGGCGAACCAGCGCCATTATGTTGAAGAGCTCTTTGAAATCTGCGGTTGGGAATTTGAGGGCGAAACATACTGGATCAATGAGAAAGCACCTTTCAGCGGCCCTACTTTGAAAGGCGAGAAAACGCTGATCGGTCTCAATACCGGTTGCGGTGATCGTTGGCCGACACGCCTCTGGCCCATCGAACATTTTATTGAACTGAGCCGCCTCCTGCAGGACGACGGATTCGAGGTTGTGTTGCTCGGCGGACCGATGGAAGACCTGCGTAACATTGAAATAGCCGAAAAGAGCGGTGCCCGCTATGATGGCGTCAAACCTTTGCTGGAGTTCACGTCTTTAGTGGCTCAATGTGATTTACTGGTCACTTCGGTTACTATGGCTCTGCATCTGGCGATCGCTTTCGAGAAAAAAATTATATTGATGAACAATATTTTTCCGACAAACGAATTTCACCTATACGGTCTCGGAAAAATTATTGAGCCGCAGTTGGGCTGCAAATATTGCTTCAAGAGTTCATTCGATTCGAACTGTGAAACAACTTCATGTATGGGTCTTATTTCTCCGTCGCAAATTCAAAGTGAAATACGCAGATCGTTTCCGCTGTTTGGCAGCCTAATTTCATGAAAATATTCGCTGCAAATTTACAAAATAAAATGCTAGCCGCTTCGGCCTTGCTCGTGATGATTCTGTCCGGCGGCGTGGTCTTCTTTTCGAGCCATAGACAGCCGTCGACGGAAACACTCATATACAAAACAAACGATCTTGAGGGCCCACAACAAGTCAGCTACGGAACGATTGATCAGGTTGTACAAAATTCGGTGCGTTTGTGGTTTAAACCCGAAAACATAAAAACATATAACGGTCGGTTAGTTGAATGGAAAGATGCTGGGCCTGCCCACCTAACGCTTAAACCCTCTTTTAATGAGGGGCAACTTTCGGTTGAAAAAAAAGCGGGCGAAAAAATTCAAGGTGTTTCTTTTGAGGCCGGTCTGTTTTTGAAGAGCGAAAACATCAGCCGAATTTCAGTTTTAAAAAGCAGTGAACGAATTGCAATTCTGACCGTTTTTAAGGACCTGAAAAATACTAAAAAAGGCTCTCTAATGGATTTGTTTGGGTGGGGAGATTGTAAAAATGACCGCTATCTCATACATCTGAACAACAATGGCTCAACGGATTTTCACATAGGTCCTATCGACAACCGCATCGAAGGCCGTCCCTCGCCTGAATTTCAAAATCAATTGACTCTCGGAGTTTTCATAAAAGATCAAGCCGTAATGACTACGGCTGTTAATGGTTTTATGAATGGCCAGCGTCAGACGAAAAGTACTTTTTCACCTGATAGCAAATACTCTTTTATGCTGGGCTCAAGCGAGTGCGGCAACCATTTCGCCGGACAAATATATGAATTTCTTTTACTGGAGTTTAAAGACCCGATCGAAGTTCAAAACGCAGCCCGTCACCTGATTAACAAATATTCTTTAGATATCAACTAACTGAATTCTCGCGAGCGACTGACGCCCGACATTCACTCAACAGAAATTCGACGCTTTGACTTAAGTTAAACCGAGGTTTCCAACCTGTTAGAGAGTAGAATTTTCTGACATCCGGAATTTGCAATGTGACATCAACCGGTCTAAGCAGTGTCGCGTCCTCGCGGGACCGAATTTCACAACGCGCCTGAGATTTGAGCCGCGTCAAAAAATCGCCGATGGTAAACGGTACTTCTCCACCCAGATTGTAGACCTCTCCGGGTACACCTTTATCCATTAGAAGAACGTACGCTTCGATCGCATCACGGATGTCAAGGTGCGTACGAACAGATTCAAGGTTTCCGTGAACCAGTTCAGTCGCTTGCCCGGCTTCGATACGTGCAACCTGAAGCGCAAATGCGGTCGCGAATAGATTTGCACGGCGCGGATTAATGTAAGTGAACATCCGCGATTTAATTACCGAAAGACCGTACGCTGAAAAATAAACGTCCGCTAAGAGATCCTGTGTGGTTTTAGATACCGCGTAAGGACTGGCCGGGCGAATCGCATTTTTTTCCGAAATGGGCACTTCGTCAGGTCTGACTTGTCCATAGACTTCCGAAGTCGAACAAAGCAGAACTCGAGCCGAAGATTTTTGCAGTCGCAAAGATTCGAAAAGATGCGCGCTCGAAAAAATATTGTTTTTAAGAATGCTGAGTGGCTGCTCAAAAGACTGATGAACATTTGCATTCGAAGCAAAGTGAAAAATATGCGTCGGCTGCACATCGCGCACCATCTGAAGCGTAGCCGACCAGTCACTGAGATCGCAGTAAACGGGATAGATCGTTGGCGTACTTTGAATATATCTTTTTTTCAGCGATTCTGCATTGCGAGCTAAAGGATAAATTCTTGCTTCAGGATAGCTTCGAATCAAGTGCTCAGTCATGTAACTGCCGCAGGACCCCGCTGCACCTGTAATAAGTATTTTATCCATCGATTTGAACATACATAGATATTAACAAACTATTGACAAAGGAGCCACCACAATCAAAAATTTGGCAGGAGAAATAGTGAATTATCCTCTCGTCATTAACCCCTTCAATTTTGAAGACATCGAAGCTATTTTAAGGACCGTACGTGGCGGCCAATTCACGATGGGCCCGCAGGTTTCTCTTTTTGAAAAATCTTTCGCAGAGCGTACTGGCTCAAAATTCGCGGTGATGGCGAATTCAGGCTCCAGCGCCAATCTGATTGCCGCTTCGGCATTTTTGTACCGCAACCGAAATGCAATTCAGCGCGGAGCCGAGGTGTTGGTCCCGGCCATTGCCTGGTCAACAACTTGGTCGCCTTTGCAGCAGGCCGGGTTTAAAATTAAGATTCTAGATGTCAACCCAGATACACTTAACGTGGACGTTGATACTTACATTGAAGCTATCACAACTGAAACCAAAATGATTGTCGCGGTCAGCATTTTAGGTAACCCGGTTGACCTGGCACGTTTGCGTCGCGAATGTGATGAAAAAAATATTATTTTATTTGAAGACAACTGCGAATCTATTGGGGCCACAGTCGAGGGTCGCCAATGCGGCAGTTTCGGCCACATCGGCACTTTCAGTTTTTTTTACTCGCATCACATTTCAACCATCGAAGGCGGCATGGCCGTAACCGATGACGAAGAGTTGTATCACATTCTTTTAAGCCTGCGTGCGCACGGTTGGACGCGCGAAGTGCCGAACGACCAATTCATTCGCACCAAAAAACTTGATGAGGTTCGTCAGCAGTATAACTTTGCTCTTCCCGGCTACAACGTAAGACCAATGGAAATTTCAGGGGCACTGGGCTTAAGCCAGCTTAAAAGACTCGATTCAATAGTTGAATTGCGCAGGAAAAATGCAGCACTTTTCGCAGATATTATGCAACCCCTTGAAACATATTTTTCGTTTCAGAAAGAAAAATACGGCAAGTCGTCGTGGTTTTCGTTTCCGATCATTCTACGTCATGGTGACGAAACCGTACGCAACGCGCTATTTTTGCATCTGGCGAGCGACGGCGTTGAATCACGTATGGTGACAGGCGGATGTCTGACTTTGCACCCGATGCTGAAGTATTTTGACGTTGTGCCTTACAAAAAACCGGTCGTTGCTGAAAATATTCATCACTGCGGGCTTTTTGTTGCTAATCATGCGGACAATATGCAGCCGCGTTTTG
The DNA here is from genome assembly GCA_031429735.1 of Bdellovibrio sp. Classification (GTDB taxonomy): domain Bacteria; phylum Bdellovibrionota; class Bdellovibrionia; order Bdellovibrionales; family Bdellovibrionaceae; genus Pseudobdellovibrio. The sequence continues at coordinate 6,579 of JANPAD010000007.1, forward strand.
AACTTTTAAAAGACTCACTTCAACGTTTCATTGGTGACCATGCTTAATTATTTTATACCCGGAGGCGCCGGTTACATAGGTTCAGTACTGGTTGAAACCCTGCTCGAACGCGGCGATCAGGTGACGGTCGTTGATAATTTCTTCTTCGGTCAGACCAGCCTGCTTCATTTGATTCGAAATCCTAAGCTCAAGCTGATCAAGGGCGACATTCGTGATACAGAATTAATGAAGACATGTTTGGCCCGAGCTGATGTTATTGTTCCGCTTGCGGCGCTGGTTGGAGCTCCGCTCTGTGACCGCGAACCCACGCTTTCACAGGAAGTTAATTTTACGGCGTCACGCGCGCTGATTGCGATGGCGGGTACGCAACAGATGTTGGTTATGCCGACGACCAACAGCGCCTATGGTAGTGGAGACGCTTCTCATTTTTGCGACGAAAATTCGGCGCTTAATCCGATTTCGACTTACGCTCGTATGAAAGTCGATCTGGAGGATTTCTTGCTTTCAAAGCCGAATGCGATAAGTTTTCGTCTGGCGACGGTCTTCGGCGTCTCGCCCCGTATGCGCCTTGATCTTTTGGTGAACGACTTTACTTATCGTGCGATGGCGAACGGCCATATTTCGCTTTTTGAAGGTCACTTTAAGCGAAATTACATTCACGTACGTGACGTTGTAAAAGTTTTTCTGCACGCGACCGACAACTTTTCAGGGATGCGAGGGCAAGTCTACAATGTGGGACTTAGCACAGCGAACATTTCTAAACTTCAACTTTGTGAAGAAATAAAAAAGCAGATACATTCTTTTACATTCAGTGAAATTGAAAATGGTCGCGACCCTGATCAGCGCAACTACATCGTTTCGAATGCGAAAATTGAGGCGACGGGCTATGCTCCCGACTATACGTTAACGCACGGAATTGCAGAAATTATTAAATCGTACCCGCTTCTGAACGAAGCCAAGATGAGAAACGTATAGGTCGATATGACTTTTATTAAAAAAAATTTACTTTTGATCGTTTTTTGCTTTGCTCTGCCAATCCAGTTTTTTTTATACTGGGCTGACCATAACAGACTTTATCCCCAAAATGATGAATCGGCCTATTTCACCCTGACACAAGAAATTTATCAGACCTTCGCTCAACAAGGGTTTTTGACCGCTATTGAACTGGCTTACACTCATAAACACTGGAAGCCTATTTTTCACCCGGTTGCGGCCGTTCCGTTGCTCGCGCTGACCGTGGGAGACACACGACAGGCCATCACTCTTTACGGCGGTCTCTGCTACCTTCTACTATTGGCTGGCCTCTTTCAATTTCTGAGAAAAAAAATTCAATCTGGGTTTCTCATTCCGACGGTAGTCACCATCGCCTTAATGCCATGGGTTTTTGGATTGTCGACTACTTTTAATTCTGAGATTGGTTTCTGTACTGCGACGATATGGTTTTTTTTCCGTTGGTATGATTATGGAATTTTTAAAAACAATAGAAATGCGACAATCTGCGCTCTCTTGCTTTTGTTTATGTTCATGCTACGGCCGGTTGAAACGGCACTGGTAGCTTCATTTTTAGTGTTAACTTCTCTGTACGAAGGCTTTCGCTGCAAACAGATATTTGCGGGCGACCTGATTCAATTGTTAGTTTGGTGTGCCGGTTTTTTGAGCGTTGTAGGTTTACATAAAGTGCTGATGGCCTGGCTGGGATCAGGTTTTAAGCCCGTCCTATTAGCAGTTTTTTCGCTTTACGGCTGTTACTCTCTTTTCGCACCGAAGCCTTACAAAACAAATCGTCAGGTTCAGATTTTTTCAGTTTTGTTTTTTCTACCGGCGTTCGCTTGGTACCTGCCGGGCGCCCATGAGCTTTACGATTGGATAGTCGTTGCCAACTTTGATTTTCTGGCAAAGGAAATAGGTCAGCGCTACGGGCGCGACAATCTGACTTTTCTTTACTTCTATATCCAGAAGATGGGCCTTATGCATTTTATGCTGGGTGCCCTTTGCGTTTTCCAATCTTGGAGAACCCGAGAGCGGCCTTTTGGAGTGCGTCATTTGCAGATTTTTTTCTCGGTCATTTTGGTGCCGCTTGCGGGCGGACTTGCATCGTATAATGGCGACGTTCGCTATTACTACTCAGGTTGGATTATTGTTCTGACACTTTTGTTTGTTGAGGTGGCGCGCCGACACTCTCGTTTATCTTACGTCGCGGTCTGCCTTCTGTGCGCCATCACAACCATTAGTCTTTATCACCCGCTGCATTTGGATTATCGGGGTTACATCCGATTTTCACAACTCGTAACGGGTGTCGGTTTTTTCAGTGTGCGCCCTATTTCTGAAGATCCGAACATCAAATTGATGGAACAGTTGACTCCTCTTATCGCCAAAAAAAGCGGGCCTGCCGTTATTTTTCATCTGAGTACGACAAACAACGTAGTTTTTGATACGAATACTTTTAACGTGATAGGGCGTGAAAAATTCAGTCCCATCAGTTTCCTGACCCGCACCACTTACCTTAATCTTGGCGACGAAGGTCTTAACTATTACATTAATGAATTGAGTGGATTCTTGATTGTCGGGCCGCTCGAATCGGCTGGCGCAGAAAAAAAAACAGATATGGTTAGACTCGCTACCGACGTCAGTCGTTACTGTAAAGACCCTATTAAAAACCCCAAACCGGCTCTAATTGAAAATTACGATTTTACTCAAGTTGTCGAAGGTACATACATGGGCGCGACGACGCATTTTTGCTTTTTAACCAGTCGTGACAATGTCCGCGAATTCAAACGTTGGGTTCACTAAATTTTAGCGACGCCTTTTCACTTCAACTTTGAGAGTATCATTTAACTGGGCCGCCAGGTATCGTGCCAGTGTTTCTTGACCGACATCGGACAGATGAACAATATCCCACCACAAAAAACCCGAATTGTTCACTGAGTTCATATATATGTAAGAGTCGATCAGCGGGATATCTAGTGCGCGGGCAGCAGAAGTGATTTTTATTTGGTTATCGATCGGCACGTCTCCAAGTTCATTCGAAAAGGCCTCAGCAGAAAACACAAGACGAAACTTTTTTTGCCGTGCGAGTTCGCCAAACTTAAACAGATAGTCTGTAAATTCGGCCGGATTGCTATTATCATTAAAAGACATATTCAGAAGCACCATCTCGGGCGTTTTATCAACCGCTGCGGTGAATACATCATACAGCTGCCGAGTGCCGAAACCGGGAAAACCTCCATTAATAACAGTTACATTTTTAAAGCCGTATTCGTTTTGAAGAATAGATTCAAGTCGGGCCGAAACGGTCGTCTGTTCTGAAGTTGCTCCCGAGCCCCAAGTTTGTGAGCTGCCCAGAAGCAAAACTCGATACTGGCCTTTCTTCGGAGTCTCTTTAAAACGCGAAATAAGTTTTTTAACCAGGGTCGGCACACTCTGATCGACTACCTTGAATGTTTGGTTTTCAGAATTAAGATCCCGCATCAAGAAATTAAGAGCAACGTTTCGATCGAAGTAATAGTTCGAAAACAGATAAGCATCAACCGAACTCAAAAAAACGAGGAGAACCAACCCTACTAAAGCCTGCGTCAGTGAATAAAGATAAGCCTGCGGCTTTTTGTAAAAAAAAATTAAGCCGGTCGAAAGAAACAGGCCGAACAAAACGAATGCTGACCAGAAAACAACCGCTAAGTTGCGCCGATTCGAAAAATTTTCGCTCCAAACATTTCCGTTCGTTTCAATTACATTAATATCGTCAATCCAAACACCCGGGTAACCGCAACCTTTAAGTCCGATCGCTTGTTCTCGCAGTGGCGCAGCAATACGGGCGTACAAAGCATTATCAATATAGACTGAAATTTCGGTGCTACTGTAAATCGCTTTCAGTTCATGAACTTTATTGCTCCAAAGCCCGTCTACCGGTTTTTCTTCGTAGGTTGTAAATTTTTCTCCGGCCTGAACAACCCGGATCAGACCCGAACGAAACCGCGCATTACGGCTGATGATAACTCCGTAGTAGCCACCATTGGGTTGCCTGTCCAGCTGCAATGTGATGTAGCGATTATCGGGAATAAAAAATCTGAACTTTAGTTCCGATGGCGTGAATATTCGATTAGTGAATATTTCTTGATACCCATGCCATGTTCCCAAGTCGAGCCGATCATTCGGTAATGACCGACGTGTCATTAAAAAAGCATGAGCTGCCATGACTCCGAATTTTATATTGGCTTTCACGCTGTGCCAATTCTGCGATTTCATAAGTGAATTGTTCTGGCCAAGATAAATGGTCGTTGCACTCCACGCGGACAAAGAAGAAATGAACAACAGAAGTAAAATTTTAAACAAATTTTTCAATGATTAGAACGGGCCTTTGAAACGTTCTTCGTAGGTGTAAAACCGAAATTTTGATAAATCCGGAATTGTTAAACCCAGCATAAGACAAGCCTGAGCGATGATATCTTGCGCTTTCGGATAGAATCCGTTTTCAAGTTCACGCGCCGTAGGGCAGGGCATATTTTTAAATCCGATTCGGGTCACGGGTTGCTTAAGTTCTTTAAAATTACTTTCATGCACTCGCGCAGATAACTCAGAAGCCAGGCCGAAATCGACCCAGTCATGATCGGCGATGATACAATGACCTGTTTTTTTCACCGATGAAGTAATGGCCGTCAGGTTGAGCGGCGAAACAACGCCGACATCAATCACTTCGGTTTTAACTCCCAAGGTTGCGAGCACTTCGCGGGCCTTTAAAGCTTCGATCGTCATCCAAGAGTTACCGACAACAGTCAGATGCTCTCCTTCGGCGATAATTTTCGGCTCGAGCACGGCAGAACGTTTTATGTCGACATCTCCGACAATATCGTAAAGCCAGCGATGCTCAAACACCAAAACCGGATTAGGGTCCTGAACTGCTTCTCGCATGAGTGAATAGGCATCCTGAGGCGAGGAAGGCATGAAAACTTTAAGACCGGGAAAATGTGCAAACAAAGAGTGTAGAGATTTACTATGCTGCGCTCCTTGGCCCCAACCGCGGCCGATTACACAGCGGATTGTGAGAGGCACATTGAGTTGCCCGCCGCTCAGATAAAAAATATTAGAGGCCATGTTGATAATTTGGTTGGCCGAGAGCAGCGCAAAGTCGGCGCGTATATGAACATGAATCGGTTTTTTACCGTTGATAGCCGCACCTATCGCGAAGCCTGTCATCGCATCTTCACTGAGAGGAGTTCCGAAAACACGGTTCGCTCCGAAATCTTTTAATAGATTTTCGGTGCTCCCGAAAATGGATTTGTGGTCATCGACATCTAACCCGAAGATAAAAGTTTCATCGTCGGCTTTAAGTTCCGCATGCAGAGCTTCATTTAAAGCTTGGCGGTATGTCCAGCTATTCATGCGATGCCCCTGATTTAAAAGGAGTTTCATCGTCCGGCCCTAGCGCCGTCGGCGGTGACTGAAAAGCAGTCATAAAACATTGATCAACTTCGCGAGCAGCATCGCTTTCAACCGCCTGCAACTGCGCCGTCGACAAACCGGATTGTACGAGCTTCTGCTTCATGTTCCATACCGGGTCAAAATGAGTTTCTGTGCCCTCAGGCTTGTCGCGGTAACCCGCCGAGAAGTCCGCAGCCATACCGACGTGTTCAAATAAGCGTAAATAATCGAAATGCAAAAATACCGGCCCTTTTTTCAGATCAATCAGCGCCTGCGCGACCGTTTGAAAAACCGCTTGAGCATCACTGCCGCTTCCACGAAAATACGGCACCCCGTAACTTTCGACGGATTTCTTCATGTCAAAAGACTGGCGGCTTTTCTTGAATGAGTGAATAGCTAATTCATTGTCCTCGCAAACAAACAAAAGCGGTATTTTTTTAAGGGAGGCAAAATTCAGGGTCTCCCAAAAAACCCCTTCTTCGACGGCTCCATCGCCGAAAAAAACAATCGTTTGAGCGGGATTCTTCTTCTGCCGTTCGGCCCAACAGTCTCCAAGCGCAATCGGCAAAGTCGATGAAACAATGGCCGAAGTTAGAATCATACCGTTAGCAGGATCGGATAAATGCATCGAACCGGACCGGCCTTGCGCAGGCGCGTTTTTGCGCCCGAGCATTTCTAGAAAAAACCCTGTCAGGTTCTTTGTTGCAGGTATGAACCAGTGGTGATTACGGTACGTTCCGTAAACACGACGAAGCGGAAAGTGAGCCAGCACGCCGCAACTAATAGCCTCAGCACCGATCGACAGATGCACTGGGGTTTTAAAGATGTCGTCACTATAATGCTTCTGAATCTTCTGTTCAGCTAACCGAATCTTAAGCATATCGATGTAAAGATCAAGTTGGTGCGTCGGGCTCATCGAATATTTTCTCTGTACCACTGAATTGTTTTTTGAATTCCTTCGTCTAAGGATATTCTCGGAGCCCAGCCAAAAATTTCACGAGCGCGCGTAACGTCGATTTCCAAACGCGTAGGTATCGTCGGTTTCGATACATCAAACGAAATTTTAAGATCTTTTTTAGAACTCTCGATAACCTTGCGGACAAGATCAGCCACCGTAATGCTGCGGCCGAGGGCTACATTCACCAACTCGAAAGGGGATTGCTGTTTTGCGCAGGCCGTTTCAACGAAACTCATCAGGTCATCGACGTGTAAGAAATCGCGAGTTTCCTCACCCGTTCCCCACACTTTTATTTCAGATTCAGCTTGCATGACCTTTGTGATTGTAGCACCGAAGACGTGCGATTTTTCGAGATCGTACTTGTCATGCGGCCCGTAAATATTTGAATGACGAACGACCGTATACTTTGTGCGCCCCAATCGGGAATAAAACTCGCATATTTTTTCAATATAAACTTTTGTCCAACCGACACCGAAATAATTAGGATAAATTTGATCCTGTAAAAAATCGGTTTCTTTTAAGGGTCGGTCCATCTGCGTAGGGTACATAACAGTGCACGAGAAAAAGATAGCCCGCCCCACATTCAATTCATGAGCCGCACGAAATAGATAAGAATTCATCACCGCATTGTCAGTCACGTGCAGTGAAGGTAAGTTCACGATGTCCTTAGAGCCGGATGTCGTGGCCGCGGCCTGAATTAGGATATCGCAGCCTTTTAAAATTTCGTTTACCTGCAGTGGGTCGCGCAGGTCGCAGCGCTCAAAACGTACTCCCTTAACAGGTGGCGGAGTACGCGTCAGATAAGTTGAAACGACTTCGTAGTTTTCAAGTCGCGCAAAATGCTCGACTAAATTACGCCCGATGAAGCCTGTACCGCCGGTAATAAGTATCTTTTTTTTATCTGAAGACATTGTATCTTTCTTCAACCTGATGGCGATTGACAACATACCAGTCTAAAGTTTCCTTGAGTCCATCACGCAACGATGTGCGGGTCACAAAGCCCAAAGCTTCGGCGCGGCTCATATCCAAAACACGAATTTGATCTCCGGTTGGTTTGGTAATATCCCATTCAATGTTGAGCGGTTTAGGCAAAAGATCCGACAGAGTCTCTACAAGTTCACGAATACTTATACCCTTTCCGCAACCCAGATTAACGGGCTGTTGCGGGTTTTCTTCAAAAACTTTTAAAATTCCTTCGGCACAGTCTTCGGCAAAAATAAAATCGCGTATAGCCGATCCGTCGCCCCAAACCTTGAACGGATTTTCGCCCGTGAGAGCACGGTTAATCAACGACGGAATAACCATGGCGTTTTTAGGATCAAAATTGTCATAGGGACCGTAAACATTCGCAGGCCGCACACAGGTCAAATGCTTCCAGCCGTATTCGATACGGTAAGCATCCAGCTGAAGTTCTCCCATGCGTTTCGCCCAACCGGCAAAGCGATCGTTTTCGGACGGAAAAGTCTTCCAGACCGCATCTTCCTGCAAAACTTTATCAGGCGAGTAAACTCCGATTGAGCTTGTAAAGAGGTAACGTTCAGCTCCTTGACGGCGAGCGGCTTCTAACATTTGTGTGTTAAAACTGATCGTCGGATAAAAAAAGCTGGCCGGCTTCTGGGCGGTCATGGCCGGAGAACCTTTGATACCCGCCAAATGAAATACATAATTTATTCCGTCAGCGGCGCGCATGCAGTTTTCAAAAGAGGTCAGGTCTAATTGCAAAAACTCAGTACCCGGCTGCGCCCGCACCTGCGAATCCAGTGATACAACCCGAACGCGGGCACCCTTTTGCAAAAGTTGTCGAACCAGCGGTTGGCCGATCATCCCCGTGCCGCCCGTGACTAAAACATTTTTGCCGTTGAAAATATTATCCATTTTTTAGCTCGGTTTCTGGCTGAAGATAGGGTTTCAGAACATTGTAAAATTCAGGAAACACTTCGGCGTAAGCCTGACGGCGGTAAAGGTCATGTCGCTGGGTCGACGTCCAAAAATCTTTGAAATGCGCCGATAGATCAGCCGCCGTTAGGTGATTAAGCACGGCCGGCAAATGATTAAGGACCAGTTGTTTCATACTCGAAAAGTCAATTTGGCGAAGTTGATCAAGAATTAGTTTTTTCACCGGCGCCGGAAATACCTGCATGTTGTATTGCAGGGGCGTGTTCAGAACGTTTAAATAAACCGGAACGCCGCGATCCTTCCAGAATTCAAGATAATCGCCCAGGTAGTAAATATTCAGTGCGCTTAAAGTCAGGCATATCTCAAGTTGTACCGGTGCTTTTTTAAATTTTTCAAAGTTTTCCAGGGCAAGCTTCCAATCAGCCGGGTAACGCTGGTACTCAAATTGCGGGCCGACCCCATCTAGACTCAACATCACTTTTACTTTTTTAAAATGCGGAAAGATTTCTTTGACCGCATGTTCAGGAAAAACTGTGCCGTTGGTATTGTAATGCAGCGATTGATTTTGAGCGTAGCCCAGTTCGACACTTCTTCTAAGAAGATCGAAATGCCGACGGATCAAAAAGGGTTCTCCGCCGAAAATTTCAAAATTTTCAATTTTCGGAAGCCAGTTTTCAAGAGTCGTCCACAGTGCGGGATTGGTTTCATACCAGCGCATGACTTGCGCGGGGTCTGTACCACCGATACGGACGCCGGGCTGGTTTTCAGGAAGTGATCCGTCGCCATAAAGATCAACTGCTTCTTGCGACCACTTAGTCGAAGAATAAGGCCCGCAGATGCGACATTTTAAATTACAAAGATTTCCAAGCTTTAAATCGAGCGACACCGGTTGGGCCGCAATGGCCGATTCCGTTGAAAGCTGTAAGATATTTTTTTTGAAAGTGCGATTCTCACGCAGAC
>JANPAD010000008.1:0-2192 GCA_031429735.1 Bdellovibrio sp.
GCGGTTCGGACTGACCCTTATCAAAAACAACGCTCATCGGAAGTCGGTCGACATTGAACAACTTGGTCATCTTCTTATCGCCATCCCAAATTTTTAAGTAACTGGTCGAATCGAAGTCTGGAAAGCTCTTCAAAAACTTTCCGATATCATCTTGGTAATCATCAACCGAAACGATTATAAACTTCACCGCCGGATACTTCTTTGAATAGGCAATCAACTCAGGCACCTCATTTACACAAGGAGCACACCAAGAAGCCCAAAAATGAACAACGAGACGCTGCGGCTCTTCAATTTGAGCCTGAGTAAGTACCAGCGCTTCGCCCTTATAATCGCGCAGGCTGAACGAAGATATGTTTTTAAGGAAATCGGGTGCCGCCAACGTAACGGGAGCCGTAGCGGCTACCTGAGGCTTCATAATCGACTCAGCCTTAAATACGCCGACAACAAAAAGAATGGCAATCGCCAAAAAAATCAGTGTTGTTTTAATTTTCATACTCAAAGTATGACCGAAGGCCCGACCCTTGACCACAGTTTTTCAGCCCGAAAAGGCTTTCGAAATTAAAAAACCCGAAGATTTCTCTTCGGGTTTTACATGAACATATTGTGTTTTTGGCGAAACTAGCGAGCGGCGTGAGCAGCTGCGCGAGATTTGTTACGCATTTTTCGAACTGTTTTTTTAGTTTTTTCAACAGCTAATGCGTTCAATTTTTTAGTTTTGCTTGCAAGTTTTACGGCTGCTTTATCTTCTTTAGTTGCTTTCGCATCAGATTTTTTAGCAATTGCTTTCCAGTCGTAATCTACGAACTCCAAGAAAGCCATCTCAGCAGTATCACCCGGACGACGTCCAATTTTAATAACGCGTGTATAACCACCGTTACGATCTTTGAAACGAGGAGCGATGTTTTTAACTAGCTCAAGACCCATGTCTTTGTTAGCTAACTTCGCGATAACAAGACGAGTTGCATTCAAATCGCCTTTTTTACCCAAAGTAACTGTTTTTTCAATGTGACGACGAACTTCTTTAGCACGAGCAACAGTCGTTTTGATACGACCGTGTTCAACTAATGAAACCATCAAGCCGCGAATAAGCGCCTTAAGAGGGCCGCTTTTACGGCTAAAATGTTTTACTAAACGGCGATGTGATGACATGACAGACTCCTACTATTGTACTTCTTTTTTCATCGACACAGGTGGTACATTCGGGTCCCATCCTGGAGGAGGCCAGCCTTCGATTTTCATACCGAGGCCTAATCCCATTGTCGTGAGAATTTCTTTAATTTCATTTAATGACTTACGGCCAAAGTTTTTCGTTTTCAGCATTTCAGCTTCAGAACGAACCACTAATTCACCGATGTAACGAATATTCGCGTTTTTCAAGCAGTTCGCAGAACGAACGCTTAACTCAAGATCGTCAACTGAACGGAAAAGATTTTCGTTCAATGAAGAAGACCCGATACCGCGGATTTCATCAGTCGGCTCAAGTGACTCGTCGAATGTCAGGAAGATTTGAAGTTGTTCTTTCAAAATCTTAGAAGCCAAAGAAACTGACTCCTCAGGTTTTAATGAACCATCAGTCCATACTTCAAGAGCTAATGAATCGTAATCTGTACGTTGACCAACGCGCGCATTTGAAACTGAGTAGTTCACTTTGCGAATTGGGCTATGTAAAGCATCTACACCGATGAATCCAACAGGCATTTCGTCCGTGCTATTTTCAACTGGCATATAACCGCGTCCATAAGACACGATCAATTCAGCACTGAAACTTCCGTTATTACCGAGAGTCGCAATGTGTTGGTGTGGATTCAAGATTTCGATTTTATCAGTCGTAACGATATCTGCCGCAGTTACAACGCCAGGACCTTTTTTTGAAATTTTCAAATTTAAAGGTTCAGAGTTGTACTGTCTGAAACGAACTTGTTTCAGATTCAGAATGATATCTGAAACGTCTTCAAGTACGTCAGGGATTGTTGAGAATTCGTGTAAAACGCCCTCAAACTTAACTGCCGTTACAGCAGAACCCATCATCGAGCTCAAAAGAATACGGCGTAAAGAGTTACCTAAGGTAACGCCAAAGCCTCTTTCAAGGGGACGAACCACAAACTTAGCGTATTCCAAAGATTGAGTTTCTTTCTCAATTTCGAAACCTTTAGGTTTGATCAGCTCTCTCCAAAATTTATAATAGTGCTCTT
>JANPAD010000009.1:0-5462 GCA_031429735.1 Bdellovibrio sp.
ACCGGGCAGTTCGAGCGTACGCTGATCGTGGCTGAAGAAGGCAGCTTCGTAAACTATCTTGAAGGTTGTACGGCTCCACAACGCGATGAAAACCAATTGCACGCGGCGGTTGTTGAATTGATGGCTCACGATTCAGCCGAAATTAAATACTCAACAGTACAGAACTGGTACACCGGCGACAAAAACGGTAAAGGCGGCATCTACAATTTCGTCACCAAGCGCGGCATTTGCAAAGGTAAAAATTCTAAAATTTCTTGGACCCAGGTTGAATCGGGCTCAGCCATTACCTGGAAATATCCATCGGTTATTTTGCAGGGTGATGGCTCTGAAGGCGCATTTTATTCAGTGGCGCTGACACACGATTACATGCAAGCCGATACCGGCACTAAAATGATTCATATCGGTAAAAACACTAAAAGCACCATTATCTCAAAAGGTATTTCAGCCGGTCACTCTTCTAATGCGTACCGCGGGCAGGTTAAGATCATGCCGAGTGCTGAAAACGCGCGTAATTATTCGCAGTGTGATTCAATGCTGGTGGGTGATCGTTCAAGTGCGCATACTTTCCCGTACATCGAAGTTAAAAATAAATCGGCCACGCTTGAACATGAGGCGACGACCTCGCGTATTTCAGAAGATCAGATTTTCTATCTGCAATCTCGCGGTCTCGATAACGAAAAGGCCATCTCAATGTTGGTGAACGGTTTTTGTAAAGAAGTATTTAAAGAACTTCCGTTGGAGTTTTCAGTGGAAGCGGTCAAATTAATCGAAATGAAACTAGAAAATTCGGTGGGCTAGAACATGTTAGAAATTAATAACTTACACGCAAAAATTGATGACAAAGAAATTCTGAAAGGTTTAAACCTGAAGGTTAAAGCCGGCGAAGTGCACGCCATCATGGGGCCGAACGGTTCGGGCAAAAGTACTCTATCAAAAATTTTAGCCGGTCATCCGTCTTATGAAGTCACGTCAGGTGAAATTAAATACGAAATTAATTTTAAAATGCAGAACCTACTTGAGTACGCTCCGGATGTGCGCGCTAAAGAAGGTATCTTTTTAGCGTTCCAGTATCCGGTTGAAGTGCCGGGTGTTTCTAATTTTAATTTCTTACACACGGCCTTTAATTCGGTCCTGCAGCATCAGGGCTCTGAACCCATGGCTGAAGGCGAATTCAGAGAATTTCTGTATCAAAAAATGAAGATCGTGCAAATGAAGCCCGAATATCTTGAACGCGCCGTTAACGTCGGATTTTCAGGCGGCGAAAAGAAGCGTAACGAAATTTTGCAAATGGCGGTTTTATCGCCGCGTTTGGCTTTGCTGGATGAAACCGATTCAGGCCTTGATATCGACGCACTTCGAATCGTGGCGGAAGGCGTGAATAAATTAAAAACGAAACAAAACGCCGTCGTTCTGGTGACGCATTACCAACGTTTGCTTGATTATATTAAACCTGACTTCGTGCACGTGCTTGCCGGTGGTCAGATTATTCAGTCGGGCGATGCAAGCTTGGCGCTTGAGCTCGAGAAAAAAGGCTACGATTGGCTGGTTCAATCGTGATGGGCTGGCAAACGAACTATCTTAATTTTAAAAACCGTGCGGCCTTAGACAGCCTGAAAGCCAATCAGCTTCGAGCTGAAGCTTTTGCAAACTTTGAAAACTCAGGCTTGCCGACAAAAAAAGACGAAGCCTGGAAGTTCACCTCACTGACCGGCTTTAAAAATGTTGAATGGACTTTGCCGTCAGGCGAAGAGACATTTTTAACCCACGAGCAGATGCAAGAAGTCTCAAAACAGCTTCCATCTGAATTTTTGAACTTTGTTTTCGTGAACGGAATTTTAAACAAAACACTATCAGATGACCCTGAAGGCTTTTTTGAAATCGTTGAAGTGACTGAAGCAGACTTTAAAACCGATTCTGAAAATGTCGAAGGACGTTTGCTGAATTTGGCACATGCATTTTTGAATAAAAAAACCGAAATGAAGCTGGCGAAGGGTAAAACCATCGAACAGCCCGTACAGATTGTTTATATTCAGTCTTCTGCGGCTGCGGTTTACGGCAGCGAAAAAGTAAATGTACAGCTTGAAGAAAATTCTGAAATGCAGCTTCTTTTAACGACCATGAGCTTCAACAACGGCCGGCCCGATGCGATGAACCTGAATGTCGATGTCAAAGTAGGGCCGCAGGCGCGGTTGAAGTTGATTCAGTTGCAAAACGAAGATACCCAGTCGTTTCATTTTTCACAGGTGAACCTTGTTTTAGAATCTTCAGCCCATGTCAGCACGCTTGCGCTTTCAATCGGCAACAAGCTGACTCGCAATTTTTATCATTTAAGTTTCGTAGGCCAAAACGCCGAAGCACAAGTGTACGGCGTCAGCGTTTTGGACGGTGATCAACACGCCGATAACTATACTTTTATTCAACATCAGATCGGTCATAACCAGTCTGTGCAGCATTATAAATCGATTGTGTCGGGCGAAGCGCATTCGGTTTTTCGCGGTCGAGTGCAAATTGCGCAAGACGCGCAGAAAGCCAACTCTGAACAGTTGAATAATAATTTACTGCTGACTCGCACAGCTCAAGCCGACAGCATACCGCAACTTGAAATTTTTGCAGATGATGTCAAGGCAGGCCACGGTTCAACGGTCGGCCAATTGAACAAAGACGAAATATTTTATTTTTTGAGCCGCGGGATCAATCAGTTTCAGGCGGTGCAAATGCTGTCTTACGGATTTGCGTCTGAATTGATTTACAAATTTGAAACTCCGGCCCTTCAAGCTTTTTTACTGAGCGCGCTCAATAAAAAATTGGAAAAGTTGGTGCAAAATGGCTGATCAAAATCTGCTGAGCGAATTGCGTAGTGAGTTTCCGGCCTTGAAGCAAAAAATTCACAACCATGATCTGGTTTATCTGGACAGCGCGGCTACGACGTTGAAGCCACAGTCGGTTATTGACCGTATGACGAAGTTTTACACCTACGAAACCGCTAATGTTCACCGCGGAGCCCATTACTTAGCTGACGCCGCTACAAGTGAATTTGAAAAAGCTCGTGAACTGGTGCGCGTTTTTTTGAATGCAGAATCTATTGAAGAAGTTATTTTCACACGCGGCACTACTGAAGGTGTCAATATTGTAGCCCAATGCTACGGGGCTGCGTTTCTGCAAGAGGGTGACGAAATTGTACTGACTGAACTTGAGCATCACTCGGACTTGGTGCCTTGGCAGATGCTAGCCCAGCGCCGTGGCTGCGTTTTAAAATTCATTACTATTCTTGAAAACGGTGACTTCGACCTTGGTTCAATTGACACGGTTATCGGACCGCGCACAAAACTGGTGGCGTTTTCGGGGTGCTCGAACACGCTCGGAACTTTTGCTCCGATCGAAAAAATAGTAGCGAAAGCAAAATCGGTCGGTGCGGTTACTTTAATGGATGCGGCTCAGTACGTTTCTCAAAAGAGGACTGACGTGCAAAAACTGGGCGTCGACTTTTTGGTTCTATCGGCGCACAAGCTTTTTGGCCCGTATGGTCTGGGTGTTTTGTACGGTCGTAAAGACCTGTTGAACAGAATGCCCCCGCTTGAAGGCGGTGGCAGCATGATTTCATCGGTTGAATTTCAATCCAGCACGTACAATCACTTGCCTTTTAAATTTGAAGCCGGCACGCCGCATATTTCAGGTGTGATTGGTTTGGGTGCGGCTATTGAATATTTGAACCGCTATTCATTTGTCGATCTTTTCAACCATGAACAGAGCCTCATGAAAATGGCCGTTGAAGAATTAAAACAGATTCCGGCCATTCAATTCGTCGGCGAAGCTCCCGAAAAAGCGGCCATTATCAGTTTTGGTCTTCAGGGCGCACATCATTCGGATATCGGTCAAATTTTAGATCAGCAAGGGGTTGCAATTCGTGTCGGTCACCACTGCACACAACCGCTGCTTCGTAAAATGGGTCTCACAGGCACAGCTCGTGCTTCCATTTCTATTTATAATAATCAAAACGACATTTCTGTCTTTATTGAAGCTATTAAAAAAGCTCAAAGGATGCTTTTATGAGTTCACAAGATGTATTAATTCGTATTCAAGCGACACCAAACCCAACAGCCTGGAAGTTTGTGCTCGACCGGGCTGTTTTAAATGAAGGTAAGGCGACTTACTCGACCATTCAAGAAGCCGAACATAACCCTATGGCGAAATCACTTTTTGAAATTGATGGTGTTCGTCAGGTGCATTACTTCCAAAATGTCATCACCATAACTCACGGTTTTGATTACGACAGCGAAAAAATTCAAGGGCAGGTTTGCGCAGTTGTTCAAACGCGTATGGCGGTTCATAACCCGAACCAAACCATTCTTGAAGAAAAGAAAATGTCCCGTGATCACTTATCTCCGGACCAACAAAAAATTGAAGAAATTCTAGATCGCACGATTCGCCCGGGCCTGCAAGGTGACGGTGGTGATATCGAAGTGGTGAAGTATGAAGATAAGAAAGTCTACGTCGTTTACCAAGGGGCCTGTGGCACATGCCCAAGTTCGACGACCGGAACGTTAATGGCTATTGAAGGCATTCTCAGAGATGAATTCGATCCGGCTGTTGAGGTTATTCCGCTTTAGGGTTTGTTATTTAATTACGTTTTCGAGTTTAAATTTACTTTCTTTTGAACCCAGTTTATTCAGCAGTCCATTGTTTTGGCGATGCGCCTGCTGAATTTTATATTCAAGCGTATTCTCCAGCTGCGAAGCGATCAGTAGATCCCGTTTAACTGCTTGGTTAAATACTTGCCCGCCCACTTGAAACTCCAAAAACTTCTTTTGCTGTTTTGAAAAGCCCGCCAAATCAATTTTGATTTCCTGAGATTCTCCGGCCTGCAACGCAAAAAGTGATCCTGCTAAATCTCCGGCAACAAGTCGTGCGCCGGCGGGCAGTGTCCAAGCATAAGTCAGCCCTGCAGGTAAGCTACGGAGCGCGCTGATCGTGACGGTATAAGTAGATCCTTCGTCTTCAGTGGCCGCAGTTTTTGATTCAGTTATTTTCATATCGAAGAATTCAGGCGAAACCTGATCTGCACCGAGTTTTTGAATTTTAATTGAAGCGGGTGTACGCTCGGTTCGCACGGTATAAACTGCAATCAGAGTTGTCGTACTCAAAAGAATAATCGGAGCAATTACATATTTTAAAACGAATTTGATGGGCATAAGTAGTTTCCTGATTGGTCGGTTAGGGTGTACGAATAGGCCGTGGAAGTCAGAATTGTTTGAGCCGCTGTGTAGGCCCGTATATTGAGCAAATAAGGGGTCGAGCTGCTCAGAACATTCAGGCTCGAAATTGTTTTTGTATAAGCCGAGCCCGGCGTGCTTGCAATTGAGCGGTCCGCTCTGATGAACTGTGACGAGGTCGTATTTTTTGTGCAACTTGAAACACTGGTGCAGGTTTCGGTTGGGAACGAATACCCATCTTGGTAAAGAACT
>JANPAD010000010.1:0-6740 GCA_031429735.1 Bdellovibrio sp.
GTTGGATTTAAAGATATTAAGACAGGTGATACTTTGTGCGACGAAAAACACCCGACGCTTGATTGATGATCTGGCTGTTACGTAAAACATCGACTGTATAGAGAGTCGTTTGATCGTTTGAACCACCGACAACACTCTCAACTCTCGGATCGCTGAGTTTAATTTTCTTAACATCACCGAGACCGTTTTTGAATGCCTGTTGTTGATCAGGAGTTTGCAGCTTCTCAAGCGCCGGGCCTGTCAGTAAGCTTAAAAAATCCTGGGTTTGACCTTTACTGAGCGCTTTGGCCGCTCGAGTGATAACTCCTTTTGGAGTTGATGTGCTGTCATCGCCACCACAACCAGTCAACATTGACAGAACAAGACCTGCTAAAATAATTCTTTTCATTTTTCCCCCCACATAACGTGATAGGAACTGCTAAGCAAAACGAATGCCACCTGAGACAGAGTCACTGCGCGCCTTTTAGAATATTTGCACTACATAAAGTTTACAGCAAATGTGAACATCGGCAGCACTTCACGGTGAGTCACACTCACGCTGGAGGTTGAGCCACCGATTGTTTGCTCAGTGTAACTGAAATTTTTGATACCGATTAATATCCCGGCGTAAAAACTTGAAGTAATTTTTGTCAGAAAACCAAGATCGAATTCGTAACCACTGCCTTTAGAGTACTCATTCGAACCGTTGAAACTGTATTTGCTGGCCAAAAAATAATTAAAGTTCAAATAGAAATCTTTTTCTGAATAATAACCGACTGATAATCCGTAACTGGTGCGGTTTGCATCAGACGAATCATTTGACGAAAGAGCGTAAACCGCACCGTAGCTCCAGTTTTTTTCAACTCGGGTCAGACGCAAATCTGTATCTGTGATCTTTGACTTGGAAGTCACTCCGTTATCGTTATAGTCACGATCTAGATAAATTGTGTTCAGCGAAAAGATTGTGCTTCGTGACAAGTCCGCTCTGGCCGACAGGCTAGAAAGCGCCAATAAAATCAATAAAAATGTGTTTTTCATAGGCTGAGGTTAAACGTTTTTTAGAATAGTTCAAAGTCTTAATTACGGCCCTAGCTAACTGCACCAATCAATAGGCTCGATCTTTTTTTCTTTCAGCCAATGATTCGCCTTTGAAAAAGGTTTCGAACCGAAAAAACCCCGATACGATGAAAGCGGCGAGGGATGCGCGCTTTCAATCACAAAATGTTTTTGACGGTCTACGAATTGCGCCTTTTTCTGCGCGTAACTACCCCATAAAACAAATACGACGTGATCACAATTATCATTCACGGCCGAAATAATTTTGTCTGTGAAAGTTTCCCAGCCGCGTTTCTGATGTGAGGCGGCTTTGTCTTTTTCAACAGTGAGCACGCTGTTGAGCAATAGCACCCCTTGCTGCGCCCAATGAGTGAGATCGCCGGTCTTCGGAATATCACAACCCATATCATCTTTGAGTTCTTTAAAAATATTCTGCAGTGACGGTGGGTACCTGACTCCGTCTTGCACAGAGAAGCTTAAGCCATGCGCTTGACCTTCACCATGGTAAGGGTCCTGCCCCAGAATAACCACTTTTACTGTTTCCATCGGTACCAAATCGAGCGCTGCAAAATAATTTTTCGGCTCGGGGAAAATGATTTTATTCTTTCTATTTTCAGCTTCTAAAAAGATATCGAGCTGTTTCATGTAGTCCTGCTCGAACTCGTTTTTAAGCAACTTGAGCCAACTATCAGATAACTTAATTACTGCCATAGATGTTTCTAATACACTGACTTGATCTGAGACACACCCCTTGCTGAGTTGAGTCTAAAAATAGTGACATAGATGTGGTCTATATGGACTTTTATTAGTGGTTTCAAAATGTTATTCTAGACACAAGTTTAATGCCCGTCAGAAAGGTAAGGTCCTTATGTCCGAAGATTCAAGCTTTCTGAAAACCACTGTTGATGCCCTTGATACTGATCCGGAAGTGAAGTCGTTTATTTACCAACAAGTTTTGGATTTCAATCAATTTGTGACACCCGACACGGTGGTGATTGTACTTGAACGTGACCCAAGCCTAACCTACATCGACGATGAAGAAGAAGTTCCAATGGATGAACAATACAAGCATCGTATTGCCATCGTGCTTAAAGACGGCGAATCTTCGATTGAAGCGGAAGCCTTTAGCAACGATGTTTTTGAAGCGATCAAAGCCGCCAAAGACAGCCTCATAGCTCGTTTAATTGAAATCCAAGCCGAGATGGAAAGTCCGCAGGACCGGCTCACGGCCATTAAAGAAGCTCGCGAAAACAAGCAGGTTCATTGAGCGCGCTTGATAGTTAAAAGAATTTAACGTCTTTTTGAAAATACTAATGTAGCTTCGGTAAATTTTATTCCGAATTTTCTGAAGTACACTCGATTGATCATCATATCGCTGTTGATAAGATACATCCAGTCCTCGACGTCGACCGAGATGTGTCTGTTTTTAAATGGTAATTTGAGCTTATAACTCCATAAAAACGTATTACCGGCACCGACGCCGCTGGCGCGTCCGATCACATCGGGAGCCACGCCTTCATATTCATTTTCGGACAAACGGGTCAGTGACCATTCGCGATTTAGTTTTTTGCCGTCGGTAAATGTGAAATCTTCGGTGAGGCGACCTATGCCATTGTCCCATGTCGCGTTCAAATCCACATGAAAACGACTTGTCACTACGCCCGCACGATTCTGAAACAAGCCTTGAATATCAATTCGGCCATTTAAAAACTCTTCAAGTTTAAAAAGCGGAGTATTGTTGTTATAAATTTGTACTTTTTGCCAAGTCGTCAAAATTACTTTTGATCCCATTTAACAAGTGTGCCGACAATATCTTGAAGCTGCTCGAACGGAGCGGCATCGGTCGGCAATTTACTTTTCAGCTCGGTGGTCAATACCGGCGTTTGCCGCTCAACCCAGAGATAACGGCCAAGACTACCCGGAAAATTTCCGAGGCTTTTCCAAGGCAAATAGCTATAACTGACTTTTCGGCCAAGTTTGGGGCCGTCAAAATCCAGAACATTCAACGGTGTATGAATTGAAACGACAAAGTCCGGCTTGTAATCTTCAAGATGCTTCATGATACATTGAGTTTCGACTTCACCCCCGGCCGCATAGCCCGGAAAGCGACGCGCATTTTTTTGGGTGAACTTTTCCCAGTATTTCACAGCGTCTGAAGACCAATCAACCGTCGGAAAGTTGCGGTTAAGATCAACGCCATTTGCATTGGTACGTGTTTTTTTGTGAACACCATCCGGATTTGCAACCGGTATAATTCTCCATGAGTTTCGTGGATCGATTTTTTGCAAACGTTCCATCCAGTAACGTCCGACACTGCCGGCATTGGTTTCATCCCCGTGTATAAGGCTGATGACCATAATTTTTTTAGCACCCTCATGTTGGCTTTTAAAATCTGCATGAAAAATAGGTTCATCTTTTGCACTTTTACAACCTTCGGACTGTTGAACTTTTTCGCAGACCACATCGAGGGTCTCTTCCTTAAAGTAGCTAGGATAGTTCTGTAAATAATTGAGGCAACTTTGTTTCAAACTGATAGAGTCTGCGAAGCTGACCGTGCTTAAAAGTTGTAGAGATACGAATAAAAAGCGCAACATTTTTTGAAGTTCACCATATCTATTTAAAAAAGTCCTCATGTTTTTTACTAAACAACCGAAAAGCATACTAGACCAAAGGTCTGGAGGAAATGCATGGCGACTAAGAGCAGCTATATGTTGGCAGTATTACTGATTGCGAACCCATTTATGTTATTGTTTTTTCAAAACTGCACACCGAACACACCCAGCGATCGTGCCGTAGCTTCCACTGCTCCGATTGAAAAGCCGCAAATTGAGTTTTCATCAACAATTGATAAAAACCTCAAAATAAAATAGTCTAGGGTATTGACTTACATATAAGTTACAGTGTAATTTATATGTATGAAAAAGCTAAATCAGTCCCTCCCATCTTTGACAGCAAAAGAAAAAGCAGTACTTCAGTTTATCGAAACTGAACTCCTCCAAAAAGGCATATCTCCTTCTTACCAAGAGATATGCACTCACTTTGGTTTCGCCTCTTTCAACTCGGTTCAAAACTATCTGAAGCAGCTTACGCAGAAAGGCTACGTTTCGATTCAACAGAATCAAAAACGAGCCATTCAGCTTCTGCATTCAGCAGGTGATTTTCAAAATAATCTTTTAGAGCGTTTACAGGTTACGGCAGAACCTTCTTTCGGCTCCATCAATCAGTCTTCCCCAAAAGCTTCTGATCACGATCAGCTTGCGAAGGTTCTGCCTATACCATTTTTAGGACGCGTGGCTGCAGGCGCACCGATCGAACGTCTTACTGAAAATGAGTTCATTGATATCCCACTTCATCTCGTCAAAAGTACGAAAGATCTTTTCGCTTTAAAAGTCGAAGGTGATTCGATGATCGAAGAAGGTATTTTTGATGGCGACACGCTTGTAGTTCAATCGCAGAAAGTGGCTCGTGACGGAGATTTGGTTGTGGCCAGCGTTGACCTTGAAGCGACCGTGAAGCGTTTCTTCCGTAACAGCTCGGCCGCCCACGCGGAAAAACCGATTGAACTTCGTCCGGCGAATAAACGGCTGACTTCAATGTGGTTTCACCCGTCACAGGTTGAAATCAAAGGCCTTGTTAAAGCTCTTTTACGTAATTACTAGGTCCTTAATCACATGGTGCGGTGTTAACAGTGATACTATTAACCGATTTCCATTCATCTTTTCCATTTTTCTGATTAATTTCCACTACATACTGCGAGCCCTCATTATAAATGTAGTAGCCAAGTAGAGAATTATCATTGAAGTAGTATCGGATATCATTTTTTGTATCATCTAAAAACGGATATTCTAATCCAATGGACTTTTCATAATTTTTATCTATTATTTTTTGCACTGAATTAATTTGATTACTTTTGTACCTACTATCAAGAAGATTACTTCTTTGCTTTTTTACATTCTGGGTTAATTGATAGCCGTCTGGCACTAAAATATAAAAATTGTATTCACTCTCTTTACCAACCAATTCACCAATGTATTCTCCGTTGGGGGCCGAATAATATGGGTCTTCTGCTTTGCATTCGGCTTTCAGATTGGGTTTTAGCAATATGGGTTTATTATAAAGTATAAAATTAGGTATTAAAACCGCAGATTCAATTTCAGTAAGTTTCGATCGATCATTCTTACTGCCAAATTGGATCTTAAAAAAATTGCTTTTTTTAAGATCCAGCTCTGTGTATTTTTTTTTCAATTCATTAATTTCAGATTTAACTAGAAATATTTTTTTATTTCTAATGGCTATAATGTCAGCTTTTGAGTATCCAAAGAAATCAAACACCAATACTAAGAAAATAATGATCTTCATACTTTGTTGCGTCCAATCTTAAAGTTTCGAGGATGCTTAAACACAGCACCACTCCTACGGAGCTGTGCAAGCTAATTTAAAATTGCTATCAAGCTTTGAGCTTTGATTAATTTGATAAAGCTCATCAATTGATCGAGCATAAAAGAACAGCGAGGGAGAGGCGAAGGAAACAATGTCAATGGCATACGGATAAATGATACCCCCATGCGCTGATGCATTTTTAGGGGTAAAGCTTACCATAATCGTCACAGCTGGAAATTTGTCATTTATATTGTTTAAATAGAATATGCCATTTGATTGGCTTTTGTACCAAATAGCTCTGGCAACTATACCTAGCCTCCCCGGAACATTCTTAACCAGTAGATTAGCAGATACAAACTTTGAAGTCTCTTTTAAGGTTTCGCCAGATGAAGGCTTAATATCTAAATTTAAATCAAAAGTTAGTAAAGTACTCGGATAATCAGATTCAGTCGTATCAAGCACGCTGCAATTTAAAGTACGAGCTTCTAAATTAAAAGCACTAGCGAGGACAATTAGAACAATAGCCAAGATATTTTTATTCATTTGAATTCCTTTTTAAATGAAATGTTATTCAGTATTAATTATAAAGTTACGGGCAAAGTGATTGAGAATTCAAATAACCAGCACTGTTGGGTACTTCTGTACTACCGTCAATCAATTGAAGCTGTACAAGCTTGCCGGTTTTAAGAACAATTCTGTATTTCAATGAATCAACCTGATTACCTTGAATCGGAAGATCAGCCGAAACATCTACGTTCTCAGTTGCTACTTTACAAAATCCATATAACACATCTGGACCTGTATACTTTGAAAGGATGATGCCGCTTAAAGGTAAATCAACCCATGTCTTAGCAACTAAAGGAAATGAGTTTAAGTAGTTCAGCTGTAAACGTACACCGCCCGTCGGATTACGAGTGACATAATAACTCGCAACTCCATAAGTACTATTTGGGTTGCTCGGATTATGTCGATAAATAAATTCGAGAGCTTGAGTTGGCAAAATACCATCTGTCGTTTTCGCGAAGTTATTTACGGCATAAACATGAGCAACGAATAATGCTGTTTGCTTAGAGCTGTAATAGGAATTGCTGTCTCGATTAAATTTAAAAAATAATTCATGGTGAATAAGTGCAGCCTTGTCTATGCTCGTGATTTGATTCCATAAATTTTTATCAATTTTAAGTGTGTTTTGCTTATCATCATAGTAAGCAATTTGAAGAGCATTGCACCCTGAAGGTATAAAAACATCGCCGTAATCTGAGGTCTTGGGGATGCTGCTTGAGTCTACGAGCACTGATTGCCGCATGAAACCCTTCATATTTTCA
>JANPAD010000011.1:0-2077 GCA_031429735.1 Bdellovibrio sp.
TTGTTCCGCATCAGGCGAATCTTCGTATTACCGAAGCGGTTTCGAATTTCATGGATTTCCCAATGGAAAAAATTATTTCGACTGTTCACGAAACAGGTAATACATCGGCCGCCTCAATTCCCATCGCATTCGATATCGCCATGAGAGACGGACGTATCAAACGCGGCCAGACGATCTTGATGACAGCTTTCGGTGCTGGGCTAACTTCGGGTGCGGCAGTACTCCGATACTAATATTCAGCAAATTTGATGGAGGATGCACATGAGTGCTTTTTTATTTCCAGGGCAAGGCAGCCAAACCCCTGGCATGGGAAAATTTCTTTTCGAAAACTTTAAAACTGCACAGCAAACTTTTGAAGAAGCTTCCGATGCGCTCGGGATAAATATTAAAAAGCTCTGCTTCGATTCAAGTGTTGAAGATCTCGCATTAACAGAAAACACCCAACCCGCCATTCTGACTGTTTCGACTGCAACGGCTAGGGTGCTGACAAAAGATATCGGCGCCAGGCCCGCTTACACAGCAGGCCACTCGGTCGGTGAATATTCCAGTTTCGTGTTAGCTCAAACTCTTGGTTTTGCCGACGCTGTACGGTCTGTTCGCCTACGCGGTCAAGCGATGCAATCCGCAGTTCCCGTAGGCCAAGGCGGCATGGTGGCCACCTTAGGCTTGACTGAAGAGCAAGCTGAATTTTTGTGTCGATGGGCAGTTGATGGTTCAGGCTTCGCCCCTCTTTCACCGGCTAATTACAATTGTGAAGGTCAAATCGTCATCAGCGGAAATCAAAAAACAATCGACTGGCTTAAAGCTAATTTCAAAGCCGAAGTTTTACCCGGTGAAGCGAAACGCGCAAAGTTGATTACGCTTCAAGTCTCAGCTCCTTTCCACTGTGAAATGATGAAACCGGCTCAATTGAAAATGGCTGAATTCTTTAACACGATTATGTTTCACGACGCAGAAATTCCGATTATTCAAAATGCTCAGGCTTCGGCCGAAACAAACGCTCCTGTTTTAAAAAACAAAATCATTGAACAAGTGACTGCTCCGGTTCGCTGGACCCAAAGCATGCGTGAATTAAAACGGCTGACTCAGCCAACTGCAACGATCGAGGGAGCACCGAAAACCTTAACATGTATTGAAGTCGGTCACGGAACAGTTCTTAAAGGGCTTCTCAAAAAGATTGATGCTGAATATTTTCAAGTGCTTGGCACCAACTCTTTAGACGAAATCAAGGTCATCGAAACGGCTGTTAAGGCCGCTCTCGCTTAGATTGAGCTATCCAAACAACGCAAAGGCACGACTAAAGCCTAAGCCCCGCTCTAAGAGCTGGACCACACCAACTCCTGATGCCAGAATAAATTCTACTCAGGAGCAAATCATGAAGCTATTTGTAATCACAGTTTTATTGTTACCGGTTATTTCTCACTCTCGACAGCTTCAAAAGCCTGAAATTTTTGAATCAGCGGCTCCAACAAATATTTCTGAATCTCAAAGTGGCGCGGGTCCTACCTGCTATTTGGCTTTCAAAAACCCAAAAAATCCAAGTGCGGCCGCCAACTGGGGCTTCACACCTCGCAAAGGTTGGACGAACGATAGTGTAGTTCATAACTTCAACCTAGCCGCTTCGTGTACATCAACGACCTGTACACCAAACCACATTACCGAGGTTCTCTCGGGTGGAATAACTTACTATTTTGCAGCCCAAGAAGTCGACGAAACCACTGGCGCAAAAGGCCGTTGGTCTAACGAAGTCCCCTGCAAACCGCCTGTTGCAGACGTAAGCAATCTGCCCTCAGCCCAAGCCCCAAGCGAAGACCAAAACGAAACTCAAGAGTAGTCGGCACTCATTTATGTAGAAACTTCATCATTTTGACTCGGCACTAGGCTTGTTAACCCAAAACAAGTTATAACCGAGCTCTTAAAAAGTGGAGAGTTCCGCATGTTAAAGTTGAATCTTACCGGCGCATTAATGTTCTTTTTTACTCATCTCACTTTTCAAGCCGAAGCGCAGTACTCTTACCCGCAGATGCAACAACAGGTTCAATATTGCTCTCTTGATCAAAACCCGCACAGCTGGGCT
>JANPAD010000012.1:0-2358 GCA_031429735.1 Bdellovibrio sp.
CTTTGCTGACACGGGCGCTACCGTATTGTCCGACATAACGTGCCACTTCAGCGCCGCCCATTGAAAAGCCGACAAGAATAGCGTCTTTCAAATCCAGTTCAGTCATCAACACATCAAGATCAGCCGCTAAAGTGTTGGCGTCGTATCCTGTTGCCGGTTGGCTTGAATGACCGAAACCGCGGCGATCATAACTGATTACGCGAAATCCCGCTGAAAGAAGTGCGGGGACTTGCTTTTCCCACGAGCGGCTACTGAGTGGCCAGCCGTGAATGAGTACGACCGGTGTGCCCGAACCGTGATCTTCATAATAAATATTAATAGGTGCTGAGTTTTCGGTTCCGACTTGCAAATAGGCCATGGGGTGATTCTCCTCTGTGAGACTGTTTGGGGTAAAAAGGTCTCGTCAAACGCCAATATGAAGCGAAAGACAGGCCTCGCATGAGGAATTGCAAGTCGAAGACCCACAAATGAATTTAAATATTACGCGTTGTCTAATTTACCGCTTTGATTGAGGGGCAGGAGGTCTGATTTCATCAAAGCAAAATAGCAAACTTATACAAACCATTAGTACTGATCAAAAATCATTTTTTCGGTTTCAAAACCGCGGGCTTTTAAATCGCTTATAATTTTTTTCATCAGTTCGGTCTCCATTGGAGCAGTGCGAGCTAAAACAAATAAAGAAGATTTCTTTGAAGAGCTAATCACGGCCCATTGATAATCCGGATCAAGCGCCACGATCCAATACTGCCCCTGGGCAAGTAGATTAAATTTGACCTTCAGCTTTGCAGGCGTTGCGGGGTCAACAATGGTCGCAGTTCCTTTTATGTCGGATGTGCTTTTGTCGGCTTTGTAACAGACATTGTAGACGCTTAGGGTATTGTCTGCTTGAACCGCATATTCGGCCGTCGAAGCAATACAATTTCTCTGAAAAAATGTCGGGTACTTTGCGATTTCAAACCATTTTCCGGAGTATTTGTTCAAGTCAACTTGGCTGACAACGGCAGGGTCGGAAGTATCTGCGCCGGAGACATTAAATATGGCGCCAAATTGAGCCGGCATAAGAATATAAAGATTAACGAACAGCAAAAACAGGGCTGGCAGCAGTTGCATAAGGCGGTCTTTAATTCTGACTCGCACAAGAATAGCAACAAACATCATAAAAGCTAAACCCAAGGCGGCCAGCGCTAAAATGATTTGAAATTTGAGTCCGACCAGCAATCCTAATCCGCCTGCAATTTCAAGCAGTCCGGTTAAAACTCTGATTTTTTCAAGACCGTACCTCTTAAATTCGAGTTTCATCGACGCGGAAAATAGGCAATGCAACCCGTAGGCTAAAAATGCAAAACTGGTCGATAAAGTTACGAAGTTAAGTAAGGTCATCTAGGTAAAAGTTCTGAATTGATGCACGCAATAAGGACGCACAATAAAAATAAAACAAAAGACGGGATTCGCTTAACTAAAGGGTTCTTCACTTTGAAATGAGCTCCTTGCGCGCAAAGCATCAGTCCGGCCATGAGTAACGCAGGTATCAGAACGAGTTTGTCATACCAGAGACCCGCAACTAATAAAGTGGCCAACGAAATTTTAAGAGCGCCCACAACATTTCTCATCAGGTCGCTGATCCCGTATTGCTTAAACTCAAGAATGATATTATCGAATCGAAATACCCAAACGATAACAATTGAGGCCGCAACGATGATTTGTGAAACCTGAGAGATAATAAGCATTTTGACTCCGTTTTGTTAGTTGAGGACTAGCTCAAAGGTGAGCTGGGTTTTCACCGAATTTAAAATAAAGCCGTTTTTAAAAGCTTTTTCGGCCAGCAGTTTTGCTTTCTCTAGACTGCTCGGGTTTTGAATCGATGTCATTAGTTTAAAAGTTTTCATGCAAGGTTTTTTGTTTTCGTCTAAATCAACTACTAGAAGCCCCTGACAAGTCACTTGATCGTACTCGAGGCGAGACTTTTCTGCGTAAACTTTAAAAGTGGCCACAAAACAGTTTGTGAGGGCTTGGGCGAAAAGATCTTCCGGTGATAGGGCTTGGCCCGGGCCTTCAAATTCGACGGGGACGGCACAGCTCAGTTCGAAATTTTGTGATTGGATATTCCAGTTGGAATTAATTCCGGAATGAGCCGCAGCCTTCGTTTGAAATTCAATTGGGTAGGAAATCATTTTTGTCTCGTTTCTAAAAATTTGAATCTAGTTTTAAGTCAGAAAAAATATTGATATTTGCTGAATGCATCGGCTGCGAACTTTGCAAAATGAACATTTCAAGCAGCCCCTGGTTAGAAGCACACAAATCATGTAAATTCTGTTCAATAAAACCTGGTTCTTGTTTTTGTAAAAAATATAAAATGGA
>JANPAD010000013.1:0-4468 GCA_031429735.1 Bdellovibrio sp.
GCTCAGCAACGCCGGAGTTATAACGTGACTCAAGCAGATCATGCAGCTCTTTGGCGGCTTCATTCAGTCATCCCACGCTTGACAAAGAAATACGTCCCGAATATCGGGAGCGGACGGTCTCTTCACTATTTTTCAGATCAAACATAAAGCTGACGGGCTAGTACTCCACTATAAGTTCTGGCTTATTTAATGTCGCTTCCCGCGAGCTGAAAAATACACTGTCGTCTGAAGTGGCTTCCAAGGCAAAGCTGTAAGTGCCGTCTGCGCCAATCGCCGCCGTTACATTGTATTCCGTCCAGGCATTTGCAGCCAATGCGCCCTTGTCGTGAAGAGCTGCGCCCATCAGTAGCGGCTGATTCGACCAGTTCAGAAGATTTTCACTCCATGAATTACTTGTAACATAAACTGCCGGCCCGTTTGAGGTTGATCCGGTCACATAAAGACGTAAAGTGGCCTTCTTCACAGCGCCTACTCCTGATACTACAAATTTAAGATACGCACGCTTCGCTTCGCGATCGTCAGCGCGACGAAGATATCTAGTTTCTATTGATTTAAAATAATCATTTTATAAATCTGTACAGCCAAAATTAATTTTTTGTTCGTAGGCGATCACATCAATTTTGGCATCTGTAAGTCCTGAAAAGTATTGCCAATCCAAGAACATAAGCACACACCAAATGTCGACCGCCGATAAGTTTTATGAAACAAGCGAGAAAATTCTCGAACTAAACATAGATGCGAAAACACTACGGGATACCCTAAATTTCGAAAAAATACTTAAATTTAATGACCCTTGAGACAGAGCTTTTATACTAGACGTTAGCCTCTGTTGCGGTTTTCCATTTTCACCAGATATTGGCAGGAAGCGTCGAAATTTCTATAATTATTTAAATCCATCTTTCAAATGAATAACTTTTCCCTTTTCATCTATCGTCCAAGCATCATAACTCTTTTTATTGTACGGATCAGCCAAGGCTAAAATCTTATATTTTGAGCTCTCGGCAACACAGTCGCTACAAAGGGTCTTACCAATAGTTACAAAATCAACTTTTCGGCTTCCCCGAAACAACTTTATAGACTCAGGTTGCCTTATCAACTTCTGATCAGAATTAATTAAAAATGGTGGGGTATCTTTTAATTTAGATTCAATGAAACCTAATTTATACATGCGGGCACTGCTAAAAAAATTATCGAAACGACAATTAACCTGACTAGACATTCCGCCTTTTAAGCAATGATCCATCGTACTTTTCATCCAACCTAATTGGGCTTTCACTTCAAGGTGACTTGCTTCTGCAAGAGCGGCGGGGCATAAAGCAGGACATTTATCTTTAGCTTCCTTAACTTCGTTATTGCAGCCTTCCGTGTATGGTGTTTTGAACAATTCATTCATCAATGCATCTTGCTCGCTTACTGACATATTTTTCATTTTTTCAAACTTTGCCTTCATTTCTGCTACATAACTCTCTCGCTTTACAGGATCTTTATTGATTTCTTCTTGTTTTTTAACAGCCATTTCCCTGCCAGCCATGCGATCTTTCGTGCAAAGTGGGCCGACTTTTGCCGCTTGAGAACAATTGCGAATACAAGGAGCGCTATCAATAAATTCTCTCTCTAAGGCATCTAAAAATTCAGGAGTTGTAACACTTTTTTCAGCAGCTAACTTCCTTTGGTTAACTAAGTCTACTACTCCACTTACATAATTGAAATCTGTTACCAGAGCCACATTATCTTCATACAATATTTTAGAAATTCCCTGAAGTTTATCTGCGCGAGGCTTCCAATCCAAAATTTTTGCCTTCGACTTTTCAATTCTTTCTTTAACAGTCCCCTCCCAAATTCGAAAATACGGCGGGAACTCAAAACTCATCGTTTTTTCAAGATTAACGACGTTTGTACTGACCTTTTCCCCGTTGTACCTATATCTGAAAAGTCAGTTTTAACATTTATCGCAATAAATTTATCGATAGCGCTCTCGTCACAAAAAATTGTGACATTCATTTGCGGGAAAACCGTAGTTGAATCTCCTTTAATCTGATTTGTACCTTTAACAAAGCTCGACTGAGTCATTTTAAACAAAGAAGACTTATCTGCTAAAAAAGATTTTAAACCCGCTTCGTTACATACAAAACCAATACTTGGTTTGACGGCCACTTCTATACTTGCAATCAAATTCAGCCCGGCGCGGTTAAAATTCAAAACCTGCAAGGTTGATTCTTTAGCGACCGATTTACAGGTGAGATTAAGTGTATATTTGTAATCCTTTTCTTCTGTCGCTCCGGAATAAGCAAATCCCGTAGGACAACTCATCAAAAACGGCTGCCCCGGAAAAGCACGTAGTTTATAAAGCTGGCTATGAACGTCATTAAAGCTGGTGGCAAATGAAGAGATACTTATAAACAGTATATTCATGAAGAAAAAAATGAAATTATTATTCATATTAGGACCTTAACATTTCACTTTTGCCATATCAAGAACTGAAGCTTCTAACTTATGTGGAAAAAGTCTCTATGAATGTAGCTTTTAATCGAAGTCGTCCGCGACAATTGCCAGGATCTTGGCTATTTAAGTCAGCTGAGCTATACTCACTTCTGAATATACCATTTTCGCGGGGGGTATAATCACTTTCGTACTGCTCTTTGTAATCATGTGTAGAAAAGTATAACCCTTATTCACTAATTGTCCCAAAATAAAATTGAAGATATATTATAATTTTGAGGCGGTATTAATGAGTGCAAAGCAAATTTTGAGTTACGGCAAAGGAGGCTTTTTAAAAAAGGTTGGACTTGTTATAGTTTCGGTGATCGTGATCGCTTCCATCGTTGGAACAATACGAATCGTGACTGTCTATGACAATAGCGGTCCGTTACAGTTTACATTTAAAGAAAAAGCCACAATCGTTTTGTGGAAAGATATCATACCGGCAATTGTATCTGCCGGTGGCACGGCATTTCCTGATGGCCGAGTGGTCGAGTTCAGCTATGGCGATCAATCCGAAGAAAAAATTGATGTCATTGAGCCCCTAGCCAAATCTAATGAAAAAATAGCAGTTGTTCATATCCACGGCGGCGCATGGCTAACCGGAAGCAAGGGTGGCTTTTATTCAAGGCCATTGCTCAAATTTTCAGAAGCTGGATATCTCATTTTTAGCATAAACTATCCGCTCGCACCGAACCAACAGCATCCGCACTTATTGGGTTCGCTTCTCAAGGCGTTATCTTGGATCAAAAACAAATATCCAGATTACCAGATTCACCTTGTTGGAGATTCTGCGGGCGGAAACTTAGCTATGATGTTAGGAGTCTATATATCAAATCCAGAAAAGTTAAACTTACTAGGCAATTTCCAGTCGGGGTCATTCCCAAAAATTAAGTCAGTCGTGAACATATTTGGAGTCAATGACCGAGTTTCGTGGATTGAAGATGGTTTTCCAAGCGCTCAGCTTTTTTCAAAAGTTTACTTTGAAAACACAAAAACACCAAATATTCCAGTTGTTCCAACTGACTTCGATGCAATTCCAAATTTGCCACCCACTTTTATAGTTGGCGCAGGTCAAGATGCATTGCTTCGATCCTCAAAAATTTTGGCCGAAAAACTTAAGTTTCAAAATAAAGAAATGACTTTTAAAATTTACGAAAATTCCGCACACGGCTTCTTCAGTTTTGGAGAAGGATGCGATGAGCTGAGCAGCGATATGATACAGTTTTTTGATAAGCAAAAGTAGAGTGAAACCTAGTTAATTTAATTAGTTCGAGTAAAAATTTGGTGTCCTCAACATACACGAATATCGAACTGCGATACTGGAGATGTGCGGCTATATTTGATTTGAGTCAAAAATATAACCCCCATCCTATCCAATACTAGAACCAAATGAATATTTTTTGACAAGAAAATTCCCCTATTGACCAACCTTGGGTAAGGATTATGATTTTATTATGTTCAAGAATCCAGTTCCTGTTGCAGTTTGCTTATTACCCGTCGATGGAAAACTACTCGGTATCAGAAGAGGCATTGAGCCGCGCAAAGGATTTGTCGCTTTGCCCGGCGGTTATGTGAATAGCGGAGAAACCTGGCACCAATACAAGCTTTAAAAACGAAGAGACACAGGAAATTTCTTTAATTGCAAAAGGTGAAGAACTTGCCTTTCCACTTCATACGCTGGTCGCTCAAAAGTTTTTTTTTGAGAAGATTGGTATAAATTAAGCCAACCCACCCCAACTATAGTCCGTCTGGCAATTTCGAAGTAAGATATTGTTTTTATTAAGTAATTTAGTGTATTTACATTATATTAAAAATAGCCGATAATACCAACAGGAGACGCGAATGAAAGAGAAGTTGGTCGCAGTATTCAAATTACTCGATAACCAGATACAAATTGAAAACAAAGAACGACTCCTAAGCGGATCGCCTCCAATTACTCATTCTCGAATAGAAATTTTAGTCCAAACGAGTCTTTTAATACAACCCG
>JANPAD010000014.1:0-3747 GCA_031429735.1 Bdellovibrio sp.
GCCAATGAAACTAGAACTTATGGGTTGGGATTTGGTTACGATTTTACCGAGTCTTCAAGCCTGAACTTACGGGCCTCCTTTTCGGATAAATGGTTTAGTCATATCGTCTCGCCATTAGGAACCGAACGAAAAGACCAAGCCCGCAGATGGTCGGCAACTTACTATTATAAAATAAATGATTATGTCCGTACTTTTCTTCAATACAGCCAGACTCACAACAAGTCGACTTATGACGCCACAGAAATAATAAACCGAAACTTCAAGGAAAACCTGACCTCCTTTGGGTTATCGTTGCTTGTCTTTTAAGGGGAGCACTTATGAGAAATAGAGTCGTTTTTTTAGTTATTCTTTTCCTTGTTTCAGTGGCTAATGCAGTAATATTATTGCATGGAAAAATTGAAGATGCGGCAAGAGCCGAAGTTATTGTCAGTAAAAAATATCAGGCCAAAAAAGCTTATATTGAAAAAAAAAGGCAGAAGATAAAAGAAAAATTTAGCCTCAAAGTAAATCAAACTGCAAAAAATACTTTACTGACGGTGCCGGGACCTGTTTCCGCAACAACTGTTACTTTGATTGCACCGCAAGACAAGAACGAGTTGCCGCCAAACGTAGCTGATGAATCGCTAAAAAACGACCCCTTTAGTAAAGGACTTCCCGAAATTAGACAATCAACTCAAAGTGAATGAATCGGCGAGTTGATAGCTAATAATCAATTACAATTGTAGGTTTTTTTAAAACATTTCCGGCACGCACTTTAAATGTATCTAGTGGATTCACTTCTGCATTTGGAAGATCAACTTTTTTTGTTTTTAACAGCGCCGCCGCTACAATTTTATCAACTTCGGGCTCACTTGGAGCTTTTCCCAAAAGAGATGTGACCAGGCTTTTGAAGGCAGTTTTATTAACGACACCTTCATCATTCGTGAATTTAAATGTAAGTTTTGAAAAATTAGAACCGTTGAGTTGGCCCAGCAAATCGAAATTAAGTGGATCTTTGGCCAGCCGTATTTGAATGGCCATGTTGCCGTCACTATCTTTGTAAGGAGATGTGTCGTCACATGCAAATTCTTTACAGAATGGTGATTTCATGAGGTCATCTTTGGTTTTTACTTTTTGGGCGTGTGCAGTTTGCACGAGAGCTGATATTAAAATAAATGTTTTTATCATAGCTGAGAAGTGTCGTTCACTTTAATAGAATTGACAAGAATTATTGCGTGTTGAAACAGCAGGTTTTGTACGGCCTGTAGCTTGTAGATAGGCGCCATCTTTTGCCATGTCAAAATCTGAGGTGGCCTTTGTAGTGCTTGACCATGGTCGATCCGATAATTACAGTTAAACAATAGATTATTTTCATTAATATAAGAACAATTGCAATAGGCCTTTACATTTTGACGCGTTGTAAACGAAGTGGGTTGTATCGATCATTCTGACAAAAAAATTCTAAAAAAATATCAGGATGCGATGGCCAATGCCCATATGGGCTTTAGTCAATTAGACCTGGCTTCCGGCAAAATTAGTTGGGATGAAAATTACCGTAAATTGTACGAGCTGCCTGAAGGGCAATATGAAGGAACGCTTCTCGATTGGTTTCAATTTTTGCACCAAGATGATCAGCAGCGTGTTCAGGCGTACTTTGAACAATTCTTACAGAGCGACACAAAAGTAGATATCTACTACCGAATTTGTCTTCAAAGCGGCCGAGTAAAGCGTATTCGTGCAAGTGGAGCCCGTATTTTTACTGACGGAGTTTTGACCGGCTTTGAGGGCCTTTGCTGGGAAGATATTTCACCCATGCTGCTTCAATATGATGTTAAGAATTCTAATCGGTTTACCGATTCAGTTCTGAACATCATTCCGGACCCGCTATTTGTTAAAAATGACAGACACGAAGTGATCTATGCGAACCAAGAATACGAAAAATTTGTCGGCATGAAAAAAGACGAGTTTGTGGGAAAAAGTGATTATGACTTTTTTCCGAAAGAAGTGGCTGATCGCTTTTGGCTACTAGATGACGAAGTGCTTAACGCGCAAGAAGCCCTTCAATATGAAGAGCTCGTTGTCGACAGCGAAGGGCGCCACCGAGTTGTCTTAACTAAAAAAACACCTCTCAGTGTATCTGAAAACGAAAAGATTATTGTGGGTATTGTGCGGGACATTACGGACCTTAAGCAAATTCAGGCCTCGATGTTGGCACAGTCAAAGATGGCTTCTCTAGGTGAAATGGCCGCCGGCATTGCCCATGAAATTAATAATCCGTTGTCGATCATTCGAGGCCGGGCTTTTTTGCTCAAAGCCAGAGACATAGATAAAAAAATTAACGATGACTTAGATTTAATTGAGCAAAACTGCATTCGTATTGAAAAAATTGTGCGTTCGCTTAAGTCGGTGTCCAGAAACTCCAGTCTTGACCCATTTGAAGAAATTGCTGTTTTGAGTTTGGTCGAAGAAGCATTTGTTATTGCAAAAGAGCGCTTTCGCGAAAAAAATTTGAAGCTTGATGTGGTCGTCGATGAACGAATTTCAGAATTTGACCGTACGCGGGCGCGTCCGGCTGAAATTGTTCAAGTCCTAGTGAATCTGCTGAACAATGCCTTTGACGCCATTCATGACCAAACTGAAGGTTGGGCTCGAATAGGGGTTATTTCTGAGGCTGAACATTTTTTGATTGAAGTTGTCGATTCAGGAACCACAATTTTGCCGTATGTGGCGTCACGCATGATGGAGCCGTTTTTCACAACGAAGTCATCAGGCAAAGGCACCGGGCTGGGTTTGAGTGTATCTAAGCAGTTTATCGAAAATCACCAATCAAAATTGAGCCACGACACACAGCACGCCAACACCAGAATTTACTTTAGATTAGTGAAACTCTAGTTCCGATTTTGAAGCGCTTAAAGCGTCGGGAAACAAATGAACAATAAAAAAAGTGTTTTTTTTGTGATAGTTGGTCTCTTGGGTGCCGTCGCTATTTTTTATAGTCAAAAGACTTTACGTACGTCAGATCAAAGCGTTGAAGTCTCAGCGCCGATAAAGCCCGCCGAAGGGAATCTTTCGGCCACCAACGAAGCTGTCAGTCCAACCGTGCGCGCTACGCCGCAAGCCGAAATAAAACCTGCAAGCGCAGTCGAACAAAAGACGTCCTCGGCCCTAGATCAACGCCTCGAAAAATTAAAAAACGCAGGCTACACCCTCGATCCTGAAAACCCGAATCGCTATATTAAAAAAACCATCGATAAAAATGGTCAAGAAAAAATCAGCACGGTCGAAGTGGATTTGGGGCCCGCCATAAAGGACATCGACGAAATTTACGTGAACGAACTGCTGGCTCGAAAACAAAGTGAAGACCCCGCAATTGAAATATTAACTCTTTCTGAGATGGACGACAATTACGGCCAGAGTACGCTGCTTTCGGGACGTTTTCGTGATGAAACAACGGATGCTGAAATTAAAATTCAAGTGGCCTATGACGATGACATGAAAAGCAAGTTGGGGTTTCCGGTCTGTTTGGTCGCGAAGAAGCTCAACCTTGATTTTGTGTCGATGGGATACGCGGTCAAAGTCAACGAAGAGGGCTATGGCTTGATTGACTTCAAAAATGGTTATTTTTTAAGAGCCATGTCGTTTTTTGATCCGGTCTCTAAGCGGGTCACCTTGAGCGGTTACATTTTGTATAAGCAGAATGACCGCTTTCAGGTTGTGCAAAAGTTCAGAGGGCAAGCGGTTAAAAGTTTAGACGGCGAAAAGCTGAAA
>JANPAD010000015.1:0-3876 GCA_031429735.1 Bdellovibrio sp.
AGCGGGGGGTAGAAAGTGAGTCGACAACTTAAGGAATATATCACCGGCGCCAAAATAGCCGCCTTTTTAGTAGCATGTGGAATAACTTATGTTTTT
Source organism: Bdellovibrio sp. (assembly GCA_031429735.1). Classification (GTDB taxonomy): domain Bacteria; phylum Bdellovibrionota; class Bdellovibrionia; order Bdellovibrionales; family Bdellovibrionaceae; genus Pseudobdellovibrio. Next base: position 97 of record JANPAD010000015.1, read on the forward strand.
AGTTACTTTTCATTTAATGGTTTAGACGCCTTAATACGAGATAGCTTACAATTTTTAAATAGTACTTCGCATGTAAATCAAGACATTAAAACTGTAAATCTGAATATCGAATCTAAGCTAATCCAACGTCCTCTGAACGCAGCGACGATTCAAAGATCAATCGATTTAATTTTGCAACATCATCCGAAATATATTGTGCTGTTGTTCGAACCACCTGATTTCTTAGATGACCCACTTGATAATCTTAGATTAGTGGAATATCTAAATAGTAAGAAAAATGTCTTCCTAGGAAACTCAGCATCTAGCTTGTCTTCTCCTACCTTCGCTAATCATAAAATATTTGGCAAGGTTCACAATTCTTTTACTCCACCAGTTGCTACAAACGATACGAATTTTGGAGCACAAGATAAGCGCTGGCGCAGAACCCTTTTAGCTTTTGATCAACCAGGAGTTGAGTCGAATCTGACGAGCGATATACAAAAGCTTGGTTTTGTTATCAAAAAACCTGAAGACTTTAAATATCCGTTTCGTCTATGGAACACTACACAAGCCTATATAAAAACTTTTCCAGTCGGAACGTTTGGTCATTATCAATATAGTGATTTAATTAAAAACAATGACAATTCGTTGCTTGAGAACAAAGTTGTGCTTGTAGGTGCTTTTGACGAATTTTCATTCTTGTCAAAGCCATCAGTTTTGAATATCTTTGGACAATTATCTGCAACTAATTTCAAGTCGAGCTACTATCCCTATCAAGACTACATTGCGCAAATAATAAATTTTTGGACCACGGGGGACTACATAAAATATGTCTCTCAGATTAATGATTTGGCTATAGTTTTTGTATTTTTGATAACGCTGATATTTCTACCTATAAGTACGACAAAAAAGTTAATTGTATTTGTTAGCGCCATACCTGTTGTTATCATTTTTACAATTCTTATATATGTATTAGGTAGTTTCTACATAGATCTCACGCGTAGCATCGCCCTACTTATATTCGTTCAATACTTTACCATTCCAATTGTTGCTCTATGGCTGTTTAACACCTATGAAAAGAAAAAAGAATTAGCTGTAAACAATGCTCGAATTGATGCGCTGATCGAAATTTCAGAAAAGATCGCACATGATATCCGTTCACCCTTATCCACAATCAATTTACTTATCAAAAAAATTCACCCAAATGAATCTGAGTATTCATTATTAATAGATAGTTCCATTAGAAGAATTGAACAAATTGCAGAAAGTCTTCTTCAGCAAAATAGGTTTCAATCGCAAGCTGAATCAGGCAATGACCATATTGATTTAAAGCAAGTACTCAAAGAAATTGTTAAAGAAAAAGTCGTTTTGTCGCCTCAAATTGACTTCAACATGCAATTTGAGGACAAGTCTGTCTTTTACATCCGAGGTAATAACACAAGCTTAGAACGCATGATTAGCAACATCATTGATAATTCAATATTTGCACTGAGAAATATTCAAAGTCCTCAAATCAAAATCTCATTAAATAAGTCGGAAAAAATGCAGATTGACTTGGAAATTGCTGACAATGGTTTAGGCATTCCTGTAAATATTTTAAAAATTATAGGCAAAAAGCGGATTACAACCAAAAGTAGCAATGAGGGGAATGGGATTGGGATTTTACACTCTAAACGTTTGATTGACCGTATGGGTGGACAATTCAACGTGGTATCATCTGAGAATACCGGAACCACCATAAGAATCAGTTTAGTATCTGCTCAATAGGCATTCAGCATAATTCTTGCTAGTAATACGATTAAAACAAGGACCTACGCTAAATGCAGCTTAAACGTTTTAAAGATATAGTAGCCGTTCAAAGTGACTCCAAAAATGGTGTTGCGGCCGGTATTGTTGCATTTCATGCAGCAAGCATGGAAGTAGCTGAGGTCAGCCATGAGGCTTTTGAGAATATGACCAGCATTGATCTCCGCACCGGTTCGGTTCCGGAAATTACCCAAGCTAAAAACGATGCTTTCGACCAATTGGATATTTGGCACAATGAAATCAATCCAAACGTAAAATCTGGAAAACTAGATAACAAGATTCAAAGCTTAACAATCAACATAAACCAAATCTGCAATTTAAAATGTCAATACTGCGCGGCCGGTGGCGATGGCAGCTATGGCACACCTACAAATGCGATATCTGTCGAAACTACTAAGGTACAAATCGACTACTTTTTAAAAAAATTAGATCGTGGGCAATATTTTGCCGTATCGTTTGTAGGCGGAGAACCACTGTTGCACACTCGCGTTTTGAAGGCGCTCTATGATTACATAATTGATAAAACTAAACTTGCGGGCTTAGTACCAAGTATAAAAGTTGTTACTAATGGAACTCTACTCTCGGAGGAAACTTTAGCGATTTTAAGAGAAATGGCGCTTGAACTAACCATCAGCTTTGACGGAATAAAATCAAAAAATGATTCAGCAAGGCCAAGCAAAGATGGCAGCAGCACGACAGATAAAATTGTAGCCGGCCTAGAGAAATTAAACCTTGATCGAGGCCAAATCAGAACCCTTAGCTTTTCTAGCATTACCACATCCGACAATACTGAACTTTTTGATAACTACATATATTTGAAAAGTTTCAATCCGGATTCTATGGATTTTGTTTTTGCGAATGATGAGCGATCCCAAACGGCCCAACAAAAACATATGGTCGGTTGGGAACAAATATTAGACCACGCATGGGCCAAAGGTGGAGAACCTGAGATAAGAAAACTGAGACCCGTCGATCAATATTTTCGTCAGCTTGATAGCCAACAGCAAACAGAAAACTTTTGTGGGGCCGGAAAAAACTACCTTATGGTCGATGCTAAGAACCGCCTCTATACTTGCGTCTGGGACGCCAACTATACGCAAGAGCTGGTTGGCGCGCAAACAACATTAAGCGATGAGAAAATAGCTAAGTTATCGAAACCACTGATAGAATTAAATAACTGTCAAAGCTGCTGGGCACGGCATCTTTGTGGTGGCGGGTGTATGCATATTAACCGCTCCCACACAGGCAATAAACACGAGAAAAGTATTTTGTTCTGCGAACGAACAAGATCCTTGATTTCCTTGGTGTTTCTGTACTATAAACTAAGCAGAGCTTCTCTATAATTCAGTAGCTTCAGTCAACGGAGACATTGTGAAGAAAACACATATCAAAAAAGTTAAGCCTGTTTCTGGCGATAAAGCTTCTGATCCAGGCAATGGTGGGAGCTGCACACCTGTTAACCACCCTCGCTAGTTCTTAATTCCTTAATGCTTCTTTTTTTTAAAAAAACTATCAGTTTACTAAAAAAAACACCTGTTATTTTCTTTAAAATTCTTTTCGCACTCGTATTTTCCGCATTCATTAGCCAGTACAAATTTGACCTCATTGAGTTTTTTCTGTTTGATTTACGAACTCAAATTAAAGCCAGTCTTGGTTTTTCTAAAATTCCAGATCCTAATATTGTAATTATCTATACTACTGCTGAAACAATCGAAAAGTATAATGGGTTCCCAACATTCGAACAGCACAGTCAACTTTTGGAAAAACTCGCCACTGTCCACAACAAGCAGATACTCTACACATACCGAATTAAAAATGGAACCTTTGTAGAAATTGATGGGTCAACAAAGTCCAAAGTCTCATTTGTTGAATTAGCCAACAATATCAATTCACTTTATTTTATTACTGAAGATATGGCCCTGAAGGGGCAGGAAAATACTCTTAAGCTAAAGACACCCCTGGATACTCTTAATATTGCCTCTGGCCCTAAGACTA
>JANPAD010000016.1:0-2355 GCA_031429735.1 Bdellovibrio sp.
CATCAAACGTAATTGAACGCCCTGTTGGAGAAATCGCACTCAAGCGTGAACATAAAATAAAGCTCTCAGGGGAAATGAGTGCATTGACTCCGCCGACGATGGCTCTTTCGCAATCACCAGATCGTAAATTTTGACACGCAAGATGAATGGCAACCAGCGAAGAAGAGCAAGCCGTATTCAATTCGAGAGTGGGCCCCTGAGCACCAAGAAAATAAGCTAAACGACCAGCTTTAGAGAGATTCGGGGCAAATAAATCGTAATCTTTTAGTTCGGAACTTCGACTTTGCAGAATTTCTTTCCACTCGTCCCACATATTGCCGATAAAAATTCCGGTTTTTCCGCCGAAAATCTTTTCTTGTGGTTCGCCTGCGTCTTCTAACGCCTCCCACGTGGTTTCCAAAAGCATTCGCAGTTGCGGATCACTTGCTTTAGCTTCAGCTTCAGAAATCCCAAAAAAGCTCGAGTCGAATTCACTTATTCCAATTCCTGTAACAAAGGAACCCTTGCGGGTACAAATCTTTCCCGGAGAGCCCAGATCAGGATCGTAAAAATCATCATTGTTCCAACGATCTTTAGGAATATCGACAATGCCGGTTTTACCGAGCGAGAGTAAATTCCAGTAGCTTTCAAGATCATTTGCTCCCCCGGGAAAACGACAGCCCATGCCAATGATAGCAATCGGTTCACTCGTCTCACCACTTTTGTTTTGTAGTGTATCGGAGACGCCGATCTCAACATTTGCATAAGACGTACTAAACGGTCGGTTGGGGTCAAATTCTTTTTTACTCATATTTTCCACTCTCTGGATTAAAAATATACTCTACACCATCTTGGACGATCACTTTGACAAGTTTTGTTGTCTTTGCCGCTTCTGGGGTTACTTTTTTAGCTTGTTGACCCTCGGCTCCAATAAAGACCTCTTTCAATAAGTAATCAGCCAGGCTATCTATATTCGGATAGCGATAGATAATTGTACTTTGAAAAGAATAATTGAGTTGTCGTTTCAACCTGTTTCTCAACTCAATTGTGGCTAATGAATCCATGCCTAACGTCATGAAACCCTGCTGCGGATCAATTTTTTCCTGCGTCGAGCCGGCCAGTTGAGTGACCTGCTCCAAAAGATAATTGACGATCATTCCTTTTCTTTCATTTTCCGGCGCCGCGAGGACCTTAAGTTCAAATGATCCTTGAATTCTTGGCTTCTTGAAACTTTTCATTTCGCCGAGTAACGTTTGTAAAAAGCTTTGTGACTGAGTGCCATTGATTGCTTCGACAAAATTTTGCCAATCAATAGCGACAAAGCCCAGATGACTTTGCTTGCTGCTTAAGAATTTTCCTAAGTATTCGGTGCCAAGCTTTACCGGAATACTCAACAGCCCACTTTCAGTGAGTTGCGCTTTGGCTTCGCTTTGCATCCGGTGCGCAAGGCCCGTCTCAGACCAAGCCCCCCAACTGATCGACAACCCCGGCTTACCTTGAAGTCTGCGGCTAGCCGCCAAACTATCTAAATATGCATTGCCGGCGGCATAATTACTCTGACCGGGATTTCCGAACATCGAGGCCGATGAAGAGAACAGAATGAAAAAATCCAAATTTTCTTTTAATGTTTGCTGATGTAAATTCCAGGCGCCTTCGATCTTTGACTTCAGTACCTTCTTAAACGAAAGCCATGTCTGATTTACGATCATACCGTCACTCAAGGCTCCGGCCGCGTGAATGACTCCCTTAAGCTTCAGCGAACTTTTACTCAGCTTTTCAATCTGAGCCTTGAGCGCCTTTTGATCGGCCACATCACAGAGGAAAATCTCAATTGCTGTGCCGTTTTGCCGCAGCTTTTCTAGACGAGCTTTTATGTCTTCACTTGGCTCGCTACGGCCCATCAGCACTAAACGACCAGCGCCCTGACTTTGCATCCACTCCGCAACCTCAAGACCCAAACCACCCAAGCCACCAGTAATCAAATAACTTCCTTGCGGTGATATTTTGATTGCCTCTGTACTTGGCTCCAGCGTACGACGTTGCAGTCTGGCGACACTTCGTGTTTTCTGTCTGTAGGCAACCTGATACTCGCTATCCTGTGAAAGTATTTCTGCAAATAAATTTGTAGCTTGTTTTGCTAAATCCTCTGATAAATCTAAATCAATAATCTTGGCCCCGAGGTCTTCATGTTCCAATACCAATGTTCGCACATAGCCCCACAGCGGTGCCTGATTTTCATTTAAGCTGGCTTGCTCGCCGACCAGTTGTGCGCCCTGAGTAACAAACACCAGACTTGGAATTCTGGATGCGGTGCCTTTAAGTAATTCCTGCGTCAGCGATAGCGCACTTCCCATAACCAATTTCTGCGAAACACCC
>JANPAD010000017.1:0-3203 GCA_031429735.1 Bdellovibrio sp.
GCGCCGAGCAACGGGTGCCCGGCATGGCTGCCAAAGCACCGGGTTCAACATTTCATTCGGATTGGTTTGGCGCTTGGGATGATAATGTCATGGACACTTGGATGGCCAATAGCATTGATAAACTTTTGAATTGCTCGGCCGGAGAACTCGGCAACGGTCAGCAACTTGTCAGACCGCCTAGTTTTAAATGGACTGCAAGTCCGCGCTTGGTGGACCCGCCGGCTGTGCCCGCAGCGGCGGCTTCAGCGATGGGAAGTATGCAACACTAGGACCAGCTATTTGGTAACAACACACGAATTCGAAACGATACGGATAAACATTTTATCAGCATCTTCACCGGTTCCGGTAATTTCAACGGTTCTTAAAACCGGCTTGCCGTTCAAATCCTGGTAAGAAAAATCAAACTTCAACTGCTCAGACGTTTTACCATCGGTAATACGGTTCAATAACATTGAGACCGGCAGGTTATGTTTTTGAAAAACGGTGTCGTAATCAAGACGCATTTTATTAGTCGCACCATCAAGGGTAATAAATTTCGAGTTTTTGTCTATTAACACAGTTTTGTCTTCGCCGTTTTGAATGGTATGAGTTTCAATGCCGGCATCAACAACTTTAAATTTTTCATTTTGAAAATAATTAAACGGGTTTCGTGAAAAAACGATATCGTAGTAACCCATGGCATTTCGGTATTCAGCGATAAAATCAGCGGTCATCACATCCGCGCCAACACCTTCGTACTTTTCAGGGGCCGTGACTAAAAATTTGTGATCACGGTACTCAGTCGTGAGTGAAGTCTTAATGACGAAAGATTCAGCTTCATCATTTAAATTCTGAACAAAATCTTGTTCGCAGTTAACTTCGGTAACACCCAATGATTTGAGGCTTCCGAAACCTTTTCCGATACGAACCATTTCTTCTTTTTGCGGATTAGGCGGAGGCGGAGCACTTGCACAACCCGAAAAAACTAAAAGAAAACAACCTGCTACAACTGTGTGTGATATTTTAAACATGCGGGTAATATACCTATTCCAAATATGTTTTCAAAACGGCAAATGGACAGTTGTAATAATTCCAATGGCCGTTCTTTGTCACTGAAGCTATTCGGCCGGCGATGAACAACCGGCGGTAAAGCGGTCCGCATAGCTTTTAAAGACTGGGCTGTTCGGATTATGGGTTTGTTCGATGCGGTTAAGTACAATGTCCGTTTCAATCCAGCCGCCGGTCAGCTGATCGCTCTTGATATGGAGCTGAATAACCTTTGCGCCGTTGAGCAAACGACCGAGGCCAACCCCTAAGCCGTTGAACTGAATGGTGTCTTCAACCACCATCCACGTGCTTTCGAGTTTGTGGGAAGCAGTTTCCGCTATGTAGGTATGATCTGGCTTTAAAAAGACTGCGATTCTTACCCCGCCGAAACTATCTCCGAATAACCTTTCGCCCACTAAAAAACGATCGTACAAAGGGGTTCCGGACAATTTACAATTACCGACCACATCAATATAAAAATATTCGTAGTAGCTGGCTGCGGGTTGCGATCCGATTTGAAAATTCTGCGGAACCAGAGTCTCAGGCTTTAATGCTGAAACGGGTTTTGAGCAGCCCGAAACCAGAAGCCAAAGTATTAAAAAAGCAGTTTGTAACATCGATTTCTTCAACATTTAATTTTCACTGCTTTTGACGATTCGGCAACTGAGGTTCGAAAATAGGCTCGTCGTGTTTTCATGCAGGTCGCCGTCACCGATATTAAACGCAATTTTTTTGATGAGCGGAAGTCCCTCAATTGTTTCGTAGGTGATCGCCGTTGTGCTACGTTCGACCCCTTGGCAATCCGGCGTCAGGCAGGTCAGTTCGATGGTTTGCAGGATGTTATAATTTTCATATGGGCCGTACCGCAAGGTCATGTCGGTGCGGCCGCCGAAAGGGCTGGTCAGAACTTTGATATAGCGCCCGTCTTTTTCAATGCGGACTTCGATAGCTTGGCCATCGCTATCTTTGTAGCGTGTGACGAACTCGTCGTCGCTTTTCAGAAAAGCCGCGCCATGAGCGAAGTCGAGTGGGTTTTGAATGTAAAAGAGCGGCAGATAATTACCGGCCACATGCTGATAGTAATGAACGTGAGCCGCTATCAGCGCATGCAGCACACGGTCTTGCGGCGAAAGATTTTTCAAGGCTTCGCTTTGCAAATATTTTTCTTGGCTTTCGAGTGTGATTTCAGGAGCAGTTTGGATTTTTAAAATTTCTAAATTGACGCCGGTTAATGCCGGATCCAGCAAAACGCGGCCGATAAGTTTGGTGCCTATATCGCTCAGCTTTTGCTGACAGCGAATTTCGGTCACGCCTGAAGATTGAAGGTCATAGAATAAATCGCGCGATATTTTCACAGCGGATATTCTTTCATTGGAACCCGTCGTCGCGCAGCCACTCACAAAAAGGCAAGCCAAAACTAGTCCGGCTTTCAAGGACGACTCACCCAAATAAAGTCAGCTCGAGGCCCTTCAATAGCCGAAGGCTGCATGACTTCATTGATTTCATCATCGGTCATGTCTTCGGCCCAAATCTGCGAAAGTGTCACCACATTGAGGCCCGGTAAACGCTGTTGCAGACGGTATTTAATGCCGCCGCCGAACTGAACGTGAAACTCTCCGACTACCACAACTAAAACTTGGTCAGGATGCTGACTGATAAAGTTTGCGGACTGCCAAGCCATGGTGTCGTCCCACGTGCATTGGGCAGCAAAACAGTTATCCGGAACTTTGCAATGATGACCGGCGGCTTCCATAAAACGGGCCTTGTAAGAATCTCGGCCGAGGTCAAAGTTCGGTGGCATCAACGCCAGTTCATCCGGGGTTAAGGCTGCAAGCCCTTGTTTAGAAATTTTTGAAGTCACGCCACGCGGAATATTGAGACCGATCGAGTACTCGCCGTTTGCGATCTCCGGAAACAACACCTGGGGGCGGTAAAAATCGAAACTAAAGCCTGCCCACCCGATCGTTTGTAGAAAAGCGGCTTCACCCAGTTCACCGGCACGAAACTGATTCAAAAGGGTCTGATTGGTGTAATTGATAAACTCAAGGCCAACCGATACTTTTAAGCCGCGTGCACGCAGGGCATTTAAAATCTGTATGTGTTGATCGCGGTGGCTGGCTAAACCGTGATTTTCGCCTAAAAGCACAACCGTACCGGGCTGAACCCGTTCGACAAGC
>JANPAD010000018.1:0-5265 GCA_031429735.1 Bdellovibrio sp.
GCTGGTGGCCACCACATCGCCACAGTAAAATAGCTGGTGGTTGTCGTCATGCACATGCACGACTTGGTGGCCCACAGTATGACCGTTTGAAACAATTAAAGAAATGTGCGGTAAGAAATCAGTTTGATCGCCTTCGAGGAAATGAAGTTGGCCCGTTTGCAGAAGCGGTTCGAAGTTGGGCTTCAGATAACTGGCTTTTTCGCGGATGTTAGGTGTTGAAGCGGTTTTATAGTTGGCTTTTTGCACATAGTAGCGCGCATTTTTAAATGTCGGCTTGATTTGGCCATCAACGGCCATGGTGGCGCCGCCGGCATGGTCGAAATGAAGATGGGTCAAGATCACATCAGTCACATCTTCAGGTTTTACGCCATATTTTTCTAATGACGAAAGAAGTGTGGGGCCGCCGCTTGTGACTGAATAAACTTCAGCAAACTTGTTGCCGAGCTTTTCGCCGTGCTTTGCCACGAAATCGCTGCCATTGCCGGTATCGATTAAAATACAACGCGATTCGGATTGCAGCAGCAGGGCGCGGGCCTCCATCGGGATGCGGTTCAGTTCATCGGCCGGATTTGTTTTCTGCCACATCACTTTAGGTACGGTGCCAAACATAGCGCCGCCATCGAGACCGAAGACGCCCGTGGGGATGGCATGCAGATTATAAGGCCCGATTTTGAGATTGAGAGGTTTAACTTCGTAGTTCATTAGATTTCCTCACCGTCGGTTTTGCGGTCGTCATCGTCACCTTCAAAGTCTGCAAGACGGACCGGTATTTCGGAAACCACATTTTCGTCGGTCATATCGTCCGGTAAAACCGAAGGATCAATTGATTTAACCCATTGGGTGTAGTTTTTGTAAATTTCGGCAATCGAGGTCGGTTGTTGCACCGGACCAATGTGAATTGTTAATTTTCCGGGCTTGGCAAAAAAAGCCCCTTTAGGCCAAAGCTTCGAATTGCCTTCAATATACAAAAACAATATAGGCGTATTTGTTTTTTCAGCGAAGATACTTATGCCGCGCTTGAATTCTTGAATTTTGCCGTCTTTGGTGCGCGTCCCTTCCGGAAAAATAATCAGCCACATGCGGTCTAACTGAGTCATCAATGAAAGTATCAGTTGAACGGCTTCACCTTTTTTTTCTTTTCGGTCAATCGGGATGGCGCCAAGACAATGCTGCGAAAAGAAAGTGAATAGCCAATTTGAGAAAAAGTAATCTTTAGCTGCGGCCATGTAGACATCAAGCCACCACATGCGCGGAATGGAAGCCACAATTGAAGTGGCATCTAAATGCGAAGCATGATTTGAAATTATAATTAATTTTTTATGATCGCGGTGCAACTGTTCGAAATTTCCGCCTTTAATACTGAGGCGGATATAAAAAGTGTAAAACCAGTTTTTCAAAAGCAGCGACCACAAAAAGCGGATCACCTGACTGGTGAGGTCATGGTACTGGGTAAAAAGCGGCAAATGATTCAAGTAGGGCGGAAGCTTCGTCCACTGATCATTCGGGTAGTTCCAGCGTCTCATTAATTAAGTCCAAGCATAACAAAGTAGTAAATCGGAGCAACGAAGATGAGGCGGTCCATGCGGTGTAAGAAGTCACCGCGGCCCAAGATAAAGCCGCTCACGACTTTAACGCCGGCATCGCGGCGAACCACATTCATGACCATGTCACCGACAACTCCGCCAAATGAAGCGATCACGCCGGCGGTCAGCCAGTATTTTTCAGCGCCGTTTCCTAAAAGATAGCGCATGCCGTAAGCCAGTAAAATAGTGATCGCAATTGAAACAAGGGTGCTATTCCAGCTGCGTTTTGCGTTGATCTCGCTGATAATTTTAGGCCCGCGAAAGTAGCGGCTGATGGCCAGATTGGTGTTATCACAGAATTCTGTCAGCAGGATGAGGTACATGACTTGATACAAACCATTTTCAAAATTGTAAATAAGACCGAGATGCAAGAACGACCAACCCAAAAAGATGAACCCGAGTAGCGTGAGCGATATATATTGAATCATGTCGCGGTATTCGCGTTTGAACAACGGCACTAAACACGATAGACCCAAAACCGCCATTGGCATTTCGTTATAAAGCGCTAAGTTATTCGCCATACTCGAGATGCAAAGACCGGCAATCCCGATGTAGCAAATGTAAACAAAGTAAGTCTGGTGATACATTCCCAAAATTTGAAAGTAAGTTTTCGCGCCGTAAATAGCCAGCAAGGCCAAAAAGATCAGCGGGATCGGCGCCTGAAGGCCCATAAAAACAAACATGATAGGAGCTAAAATGAGCCAGCTTTTAATTGAAGCCCATGAAATCATAAAGTACTGAGCTTTTTTTCGTAGCATAAAGGTTAATGCGGCACCGACAAAAATCGCACACAGGACAATCAAGACAGTTTGACGGTAGACCGGATTTTCCCAAGCTGTTGAGGCTCCAAAAAGATGATTATTCATAGCGTATTCCTAAATCTTTTATTTTTTTATAAAGGTTTGATTTTGATATCTGCAGCTTCGTGCATGCGATTTCCAAATCGGCGGTCGTTTCAAGGATATTTTCAATAAAAAGTTTTTCTTGTTTTTTCAAATACTGATCTAAATTTAAATCTGTATCGAAGGTCAACGCAGTGGCGCCGCCGGCGGCGCCCGTGTTCAGAAGTTTGGCCACGTCGATGTCGCGAATAATCGGCAAGGGTGACGTCAGGACCAACTGTTCGCAGACCCGCTTCAGTTCACGGATATTTCCGGGCCAAGAGTATTTTTTAAGTTGGTCGATCCCGCTATCATCGAGGGACTTGTTACGCTTCGCTTTTTCATTTTGAATAAACTGCTGAGCGATGTCGGAGATGTCTTCGCGTCGTTCGCGCAGCGGAGAGATGTTGATTGAATGCGCGTTTAATCTGAAGTACAGATCTTCACGGAATTTTTTCTGTTGAATCAGTTCTTTCAGCGGAATGTTGCTGGCCGAGATGATGCGTACATCGACCTGCTGGGTATCTTTGGCGCCGACTTTGCGGATTTCGCCGGATTCAAGAAAGCGTAAGAGTTTTGCTTGTTGAGTTAGCGGCAAGGCTTCGATTTCGTCTAAAAATAAATCTCCGCCGTGCGCGGCTTCGGCAAAACCGATTTTGTTCGAATCTGCTCCCGTGAAAGAACCCTTGATGTGACCGAAAAATTCGCTTTCGAAAAGATGTTCTGTCAGCGCCGAGCAATTAACAGGCACGAACGGTTTTGAGCCCTCTTGCTGATGGAGTAACTGGGCTACGACATCTTTGCCGACGCCCGTTTCGCCCTCGATCAAAACCGGAGTGCGTTCGCCGCGAAGTTGCGAAATTTGTTTACGTAAGTTTTCTGTCGCCGTTGACGAACCATAAAGACGGACTTTGCTTTGCTGCAGTTCGTAGATGGACTGACGTAAAGACCAATAAGCTTCAATTTTGCCGAGCACCGATTCAAGTTCATGAGCAGATAAAGGCTTAGCTAAAAATTTATGGGCGCCCGCTTGAATGGCTTTTTCCATGAGCTTACGGTCAAGATTGCCAGACATCGCGACGATTTCAGTCTGCGGATTTTTTTTAGAAAGTTTTTGAACAACACCTAAGCCGTCAGCCATTTCAGGTGGCACGACTTCAAGATGCATATCAACCAGAGCCGCGTGAAAAAACACGTGGTCTGGTACAAGACTTGGTTTAGCTGCGATAAAAACTTTAAAACAGTCGGGTGCCATAATTTTAAGAGATGCGGCTAAATTCGGATCGTCTTCGACGACCAGCAAATTAAGCAGCTGATTCGAGTGTGTCAAATTTCACTTCCTGTTCATAATTCTGACTAATATATCTTGTCGTAAACCAAGAGACGTTGTTACTATTGTTGCAATGCGCATATTACTGACTGAAAATATTCATGAGATTGCTCAAACTAAACTCCTTGAAGACGGCTTTAAAGTAGACCGGATTACACATTCGCCGAGCGAAGAAGAGTTTAATAAAATTCTAAAAAATTATGACGTCCTGGGCATTAGATCTAAGTCTGAAATTACGTCCGGCATACTGGCCCAGAACACGCATTTGCAGTCAATCGGTGCATTTTGTATCGGGACCAATCAAATTGATTTAACAGCCGCCAATAAAGCGGGAATTCCAGTATTTAATGCGCCTCATAGTAACACGCGCTCAGTCGCCGAACTTGTCATTGCCGAGATGATTGCCCTTTCAAGACAGTTGGGCGACCGAAGTGCCATGGCTCATAAAGGTGACTGGATGAAGTCAGCCGATGGTTCGCGCGAAGTACGCGGAAAAGTCCTAGGCTTGGTTGGTTATGGTCATATCGGCAGTCAGGTCAGCGTTTTGGCCGAAGCTTTCGGCATGAAGGTGATTTTTTTCGACGTGATTAAAAAATTACCTCTCGGAAATGCCGTAGCCAAAACTCAATTGCTTGAACTTTTACGCGAAGCCGATTTTGTCAGTTTACACGTCCCTGAAACACCGGACACGAAAGATATGATTGCGGCAGTCGAGCTTTCGCAGATGAAAAAAGGCAGCTATTTGATTAACGCCTCACGCGGTACGGTTGTTAAAATTGAAGACTTGGTCAAAGCTCTCAAAGAAGAACATTTAGCAGGCTGTGCGATTGATGTGTTTCCGGCTGAACCGGCTTCAAATAAAGAGCGTTTTGCATCTCCGTTGCAAGGTTTGAAAAATGTTATTCTGACTCCGCATATCGGCGGCAGCACCGAAGAAGCGCAGTATGCCATCGGGCTTGAAGTGGCAGAAAGCTTCCGAAAATTTTTATTATTCGGCACTACAGCGGGTGCGGTTAACTTTCCGAATGTTGATCTGCATGCGAAACAAAATGTGAGGCGTATTATGAACGTGCATCGTAATGAACCCGGTGTTTTGGGTGAGCTGAACGGTTTTATTTCGGAAGCCAAGGCCAATATTCTGGGGCAGTACCTGTCGACGGATCAAAACATCGGATATCTGGTTACCGACCTTTCACTCGAAAATTCTAAATTAGATGCCGAGCAGTTAGCTGACCGCTTTGCCATGTCGTCACGTAATATCAAAACCCGCGTCGTTTTTTAGTTTAAAGAGTCACGCCCAACGTGAGCCTTAGCGCGGGTCTTTTGAGTAAACATTACTGTCAAAATTCTAGACACTGTTATTTTAAAGTCACGTGGGCTATTCTCCGCGCATGATGAAATTGCGCTCTATTTTGGGTCTGTTTATTTCGTTACTTTTGTTTTCAGGTGCGTCGGCGCAGCAAGTGCTTCT
>JANPAD010000019.1:0-4348 GCA_031429735.1 Bdellovibrio sp.
CTCGCTCATTTGTTCATCCGTCAGACCTTTCGAGAAAACCAATAGCCAGAAGAATAAATCTTTCATTTCATAGCTGTTGTGCGGCCGCACCACACGGTCCGCCAGCAAACCTTTGGCTTCAAAGTATTTGTAGACCAGCGCGGCCGAGCGCGCATCGGTCACCATCAGACTTGAGCATCCGAAAAGTTTTTCAGCTTTCATGGCCTTCATGTATTCCATAATTCCGCGAAACAGCAGAGTAATAACAGCGCCGCGTCGATGCCCTTTTTCAATACAGGCACGACCTAATTCGATGAAGGGTGCGTTCTGTTCGGCGACCCAGTCCATCATGTCAAATTCAGACTGGGTGTAAAATTCTTCTGCGGTGCCTGAGTAATTCAAGCGATAAGTCCCTACTATTTTTCCTGTCGGTTCGTGAGTAATAATCAGGTGATCGCAAAAATTGTCGTATTGGTCAAAATCAAGGCGGCTGGGTTTCGGGTTCGCTGCCATCTCGACACAAAAAACCTGATGGCGCAGTTTAAAACATTCAAGAACCTGCTTTTGGGTGCTGGCCACTTGCAATACGTAAGGCCCGACACGAATATCGAGGTCTACTTTACCTTTCCATTTAGAAAGTCGAGTGTAATAGATCTGGCTTTTCTGGATGACGTTGTCGATCATTGAAACCATTTATATTCTCCCTTCGTTGCAGGTCATTTTGTAAAATAACATTAAAAAGATCGATACCAAGCTGGGCCGTGCGTTCAACATCACCCGGCTGATTCATGATCTGCGGGTTGAGTTCGACGTAGTCGCAACTCTTAACTGTCGATACCTGAACGACTTCATTAACTAATTGCATGACAGATTCAAAACTGAGGCCCGCATTGACACGTACACCGGTTGAGGGCGCAACAGAAGGGTCAAAAGCATCTGAATCAATACTGAAATGAACTTCGCAACCTTGAACGTTTGCTGCGATTTCAGCGATAACTTCACTCAAGCCCCGCTGATTAATTGTTTCAACTGAATAATTTCGGATGTTATGGATTTGAAGAAAGCGTTTTTCTTCAGGATCTAAATCACGTACTCCGAAGTAAATCAGGTTTTCGGGTTTTAAATAGGTATTAATCCAAGGCTGATCCGCCATGCGGTCTAATCCCAGCAAAAAAGCCACGGGCATTCCGTGGAAGGATCCGGTGATCGAAGACTCTCGTGTATTGATATCTCCGTGCGCATCAACCCAAATAACTTTTAAGTCAGGATTGACGTGCAAAAGCCCTTGCACGCTTCCAAGCCCTAATGAGTGATCTCCACCCACAACAAGCACAGGTTTGTCGTGACGGCGCGCGGCCGCTGTTTCATGACAAAGAGATTCGTAAATTTTCATGTTGATGTAGACTTGTGATTGCAAGCCTGAAACGGTGCGGGATTCAAAAGTATGTCCCTGATTCAGCAAGCACTCTTTAATAAAGACAGGTCCAAGGCTGACACCGAAGTGTTTTTGCCCTTGATATATCGGAGCTTCAATAAGAGTAAAATTCGCCTCTGGTTTTAGCTTTATCATTTATTAAATTGAAACATGCTTTTAAAAATAGTGTGAGTCATGATTCAGTCAAGATTATCCTATGCCCCGGCCCTTAACACAATCTTAAGATGCATTTCTGATAAAGAATACCCATGCTGTGAATAACAGCTCCCTAAAGCAATAAGAAGGATTCCATGAAGAAAAAACATCTCATCGACCTTCATATTCACTCTCATTTCAGCGATGGAAAGCTTTCCATTGCCGAAATCGTTGACCTTTATGGTCAAAAAGGCTTCTCAGCTATTGCAATAACCGACCATCTGGCTGACTCACAAACACTCACGGGCTATGTCACACACCAGCTTAATCTCAGCCTTTCAGCTTTGCGCATGCCTCGGTACTTAGAAGAAATCGAAAAAGAAGCGCGAAGAGCCCGCGACAAATATAATATGCTGGTTTTGCCCGGTGTCGAAGTCACACTCAATGCCTGGTCAAAAAAAAGAGGCGCCCACTTTGTCCTCTTAAATGTGGATCGCTTTATTAATCCTGACGATAGCGTTAAAAATATCTTAAAAAACAACCGCGATTTTTTTTCAATTGCGGCGCACCCGATCTGGGATGAATCGTATGAATTCAAAACCCGGTACCTTTGGGACAACCGGCACGAACTAAGCCCCTATATTGATGCGTGGGAGTGTGCGACCGCACAAAAGTTTTCAAGAGAGGTCTATCAAAGTGACTACGCCGTCGTGTCTTCAAGTGACTTTCATCATCCTAAAAAATTTGAATCCTGGAAAATGCAGGCCTATCTTGAAGACCTGAACTGCGAAAACCTTTTTTCACAGATTAGGCAACGTCAAGTTGAACCGGTCTGGATTTAACTCAAGAGCCTCATCAAAAGCGATGATAACTAAAAACTAATCAGCTTGACGGATATAGACACGGCTTAAAAAACAGCTGTTCAACTATTTGAGGCAGAAAAATGTGAAAATTTGCGAGGACTAGACCCCGATGATGACGCGGCTCGAACTTGAGTCGTACTTCAAGACTGGCGCCATCTACCCCTAAAACCGACTTAATAACGAAACTTTCGGCCTTTATCTAGTTTTAGAAAATCATTTTTTTAGGTTCTTGATTTCATATAATTTACATATTATATACATATATAAGTCATATGTAAATTAAACAACATTGCAGAGGGGTTTGCATGAAATCAGTATCAAAATTGACGGTCAGTTCTCGTGGGTTTGTTTCTAAAAAATATAATTATTTCGATAAGTTAAACGTAGTTATTTGGTTTACCCAGCTGACAATCAGTCTGGTGGTGGCCCTGAGCTAAAGTCTTGGTTAGGTTTCAGCTCGCTTTTGTCTCTGCACTAATTGAGCGAATTCAATATCAACTCCGATCACATCGCCTCTCCCTATTCGTTGGTCGATATGTTAATTTGAACCCCTCAATGAAAGCATTTCTTCTCGATCACGATGATTCATTCACATTCAATTTGCGCGACTGGCTTAAACCGGTTTTTGCAGACATCACTGTGGTGAATCATCGTGACTCACGAGAAATCCTGACAGCGAAGTACGATCTCTTAGTTCTTTCACCCGGACCGAAAACTCCACAGGATTATCCACATGTTATTGAAAGCTTAAGCTCACTTCCGGATTTTCAACCGGTGTTGGGAATTTGCCTTGGTTTACAGACTCTCGTCACGTTGAACGGTGGCACTGTGCAAACCTATACGCCGCCGCTTCACGGTAAAACTTCAAGTCTTGAAACTTTACGGCCTGAACTAGAATCATTTCAAAATTCAAAGGTCGCTCGTTATCATTCGCTTATTTGCGGCGGGTATGAAAAAAACTTTGATACCTTGGCTTATTCATCCGAAGACGGTCATCCGATGTGGCTCCTACACAAAACAAAAAAGCAAATGGGTTTTCAGTTTCACCCCGAATCTTTTATGACCGAGAATTCGGACCGGTACCGTCAATACCTCCGACAGTGGCTTCAATCATGACACCGCTCATTTGTTTTTATCAGAATGAAAAATACATTTTCAGTACACAGTACCGTCGGCTCGTGTGCCCGCCCGATCAAAAAACTCTCGATTTTTTAACTGCGGTCGGTGTTCAAAACGCCGATCAAATGAAAATTGTGCAATTGAACTTTGAATGCTTAGACGTCTCAAGCCGCAAAACACTTTATGAAAGTCCTTCGGCGCAGATTTTTGTTTTAGACAAGTATGAATTGGTTTCTGAAGCCGAGATGTTTCAAAGATTGCCGGATGAAAAAATAGAAATCGATTCGTGG
Organism: Bdellovibrio sp.; assembly: GCA_031429735.1. GTDB lineage: Bacteria > Bdellovibrionota > Bdellovibrionia > Bdellovibrionales > Bdellovibrionaceae > Pseudobdellovibrio. The sequence goes on from JANPAD010000019.1 coordinate 3,822, forward strand.
AAACTATTCGAATCTGCCGAGAGTTTTAAACAAAAGGTTAACTTATCCCGCGAAGCCATTGCTAAGGGCCGTCTTTATCAGGTTAATTTGACCACAGGCCTACGTTCGACTACCGCCAACAGCGCAGCGGCCATTTTTAAAAGTTTTTTTCAGCGATTCAAAGGGCACTACAAGGCATTTCTACCTCTAGCACAGGTCGAAGCCATTTGTTTTTCACCAGAAATGTTTCTTGAAAAACGAAACGGCACCTTACGGACTTGCCCGATCAAGGGAAGCATTGCAAACGACCGCAGCTTTGAAGTCGATCTTCTACAAAACAAAAAAGAAGAAGCCGAACTTTCAATGATCGTTGATTTATTAAGAAATGATTTAAACCGTGTTGAAGAAAATCAGTCGGCCACTGTGACACAGCACCGTGCACACATGAGCTTGGGTTACATTCAACATACGTATTCAGAAATTGAAATTAAAACTGATCGCGCCCTACCTGAAATACTTGAAAATACCTACCCCGGCGGGTCGATTTC
>JANPAD010000020.1:0-5572 GCA_031429735.1 Bdellovibrio sp.
AAGAATAGTCTTTATATAATTTCTCTAAGCCTTCGTACTGACCGGTGAATCCACACTTGCTGGCGACATTCACAACCAATATGACTTTGCCTTTATAATCACTCAATTTGATATCTTGTTCTTCAGCATTTTTGACCACAAAAGAATAGAAACCTGTCGGTGCCGGCTCTGCAGCTTTCGCATCACCGGACCGCGCAACAGCCACAGGCACCGCCGAAGCCTTGACCGGTTTTTTTGATTTTGCGGCTGCTCCGAAACTCTGACTTCCGGCAACCAACAATGTTAGAAATATTATGTTATGCAATTTCATAGAACCACCTTTATATGTTTTTAATGAGTCGTTTAAAACGCTTTTTATAATGCGAACCACGTACTGAAATTTGAGCCTCTTGATAAACTAACTTTTCGTAATCAACCGCAAGTTCAGACAACAGCGGCTGAAGCACAGGGTAACCTACTTGAATCAACTTCAACATCTGAATCGGAGTCTGCGTTGCTTGAACGGGCAATTGACGAGAAACAGCCCAGTTTTCAATATACCGTATGACTGAATAAAGCACATGGCGGTCTTCGTCCGCTTTTTTTGCACGCCCAATGAGGTAAAAAATGGCGAGCCCAATTCCGAACAAACCGAAGACAACGTAGGCTTTCGAAAACTTAAGTTTTTGCAAAATTTCAAGCTGAGCTTGCATGTCGTAATTCAGCAAGAACATCGTCCAATTGTAATTCAAGCTGTCCAGTAGAGACATAAAGCTCAAGTACAGTGACTTGAACTGGCTTTTATCTGCACCCTTCATGCCTTTAGCATAAAGTTGCCGATCCACCTCACTTAAAGAAAAATATTCTTCGCCCCCTAAAGTAAGCCGAAGCGGAGTCACCAAACCGGTCGGGTCAATCCGTTGCCATCTATCATTAATTCCCACCTCAACCCACGCATGGGCGTCCTTTTGACTGATCTTCCAAAACTCACTCAGACTATTATACACCCCGCCCTGATAACCGATGATGACTCGAGTCGGTATTCCCAAAGCCCGCGCCATTGTTCCAAAAGCAGCAGCATAGTGTTCGCAAAAGCCTTTTTTACGGACGAATAAAAAATCATCTATGTTGGTGCCGTAATAGTCGGGGCTTAAACTGTACTGAAAGCCCGGCTTTTCAAAAAATGCCATCAACTCTTTGAGACGTTCTTCCGTCGTCGAATACTTTAATTTCGTTTCATTAACCCAGGCTGACGTTCGTGGCGGCAACGCCGGCACCTGAAGATATCTATTCATATTAATCGGATCATCGGACTCTTCACTTATTTGTGAAAAATCAGATACAGCATCATATTGAATGGTCTTTTCTGACGGCGCCATTAACAAATAAGTCGAATGGTCGCGTTCTAAAATCGGCAAATTTACGCTAAGAACTTTCACCGGGCGATCCAGCAAAAATACATTTCGGGCCGGCCCGGGCTCTAACAAAATTTTATATTGAATTGGGCTCGTACTTGGGTGCACGACAAACGTGTTTTTCTTTCCGATAGGCCCACGGATCCATGAAAAACCGTTCGAGGTGTTCAAAACGGCACCGCGCCAGTAAAGATTGGTGCTATCGAGCTTCGTGCCTTTATTAAATTGCGCCCTAAAAACCATTTGATCGCTCAAAGCAATCTGACTGAACTGTCCGGGTGTTAACTCTTCTGAAAAACCTGATTGCGCAATACTGGACGGCCTGGTTTTTTCAAGTTGAAATAAAACGAAGCGTGGAAACAGCAAAAACAGAATAATCAGCGTTGGGCTCGAACGCAAAAAAGTTTTAAAAACATACTTATAGCGATTCACATTGCCGTTGCCAATCAAGCTAACCCACAAGCCGAAATATGAAATCAACGCGGGTAAAATCCAGATGAAGTCGATACTGAATACAGACTTCAGAACCAGCATCAAAAAACCAAGCAACACCATAAATAGATGATCACGTTCGGACGCATAGTTCAGAATCGTAATTGAAGTCAGGCCCACCAGGATGGTGATGGATTCTTCCTGACCGAAAATAGTTTTATGCTGAATATAAACAACGATAAAAAAAAGTAGACCGAAAATAGGCGTGATTTTGGGCGAAAGCTTATAGATGTTTTGCTTTTCGTAAACGAATCTCCAAAGAATAAAAACAAAGCTGAAGAGGCTGGCCCAAACCGGCACCTCTGTCGAGGCAATTGCCAAAGTCAGCAACAGCGAAACACTCAGAGGCAAATCAGAAAAAAATAATTTTTTCAAGTTTGGACATCCGCGGGCGAAAGCAATGCTAACTTTTCAAGACAGTTTTTATAGTGAACCAAACCTGTGCCGAAATCAATTTGCTGCTTTTCGATTCGAAGACTGTAGTTTTCATTTTGTTGATGACACAAATCTACCCATAACGCCATTTGACTGATACGGTTTTCTAAACTTTGAGCCGCGTCAGTCATTTGCCAATCAATCAGGATTTTTCTTTCGCCCGACTGCTCATAATTTTTAACCAGGTGCTTACCGTGTTTAACGCTTCTCTTCCAGTCAATCCGATTCGGTGAATCTGAATTTTGAAATTCGCGGTAATCACGAAACAGCCCTTCGCTTTCAAGCTTTGCGGCCTCGTCTCGTTGCGACTGATGACCGATCAGAGTGCGAATGTTTGAATCCCCTTTACGCTCGGGGTAGACAAGACATCGGGTGTTTTTTTCGTAATACTTCCAAGAGCGTAAAATTTTATACGGAAAACGGCTTTGCATCATGACCCGCGGAGAATCGACCAGCCCCCGCTGCAGAGGTTGCCAAGTCAGATTCAAAAAACCCTGCACATCGACTTCGTTAATGATGTTGAACTGATTCATTTTCTTATTCGCGTGTTCAATTTGCATCTCAACATCGAAAAGGGCGGCTTTTTTCGGCTTTTTGTTTTCGATTTTGAGCAGAACCGAATTTCTTTCGTTGGCAAACAGGCTGTCATAGGTCAAATCTGTTACAAGTACGCTTTCAATATTGTTGTTCGTCAGCCAAGATGTGCAAAGACCCATCGAAACCAGCAAAAATACGAAAAAATAAAGTACGTTATTTCCGTAACCAATTGCCATTACCAGTAAAATAAAACTGAGGATCCCGAAAGCAAACCCGAACCCGGTCGGAAAAATATAAGTTTTACCCGACGCAAGCTTGTAGCGCTTAGCGTGGAACAGCGGTTTGGCTTTGAAGCGAGCGAGCCCACTCACGACCTTGGCGTAAACCATGCGTCCCCCCGAGCCTGTGCCCCAGCACCGGCAATAAAACAGCCTGAACATCCTCAGGCTTTAAATAATTGCGATCTTCTAAGTAAGCCCAGGCCTTTGCAGCGCGAATCAATGAAATACCCGCACGCGTCGACACCGGCTCGCCGGCAAAATCACTTTTACGCGAATTCTCAAGCAAAGTCCCGACGTACTGGGCGATATTTTCGGCCACCGAAACTTCTTCAACTTGATTTTGTATATCAATCAGTTCGGCGCCGTTTAAAAGCGATTTTAAATCTTTAATTTTATCACGTGGATTTTTTTTCTTCAGAATTTCAATTTCAGTTTTCTTCGAGGCGTAGCTCAGCTCAAGGCTCATCATAAAACGGTCAAGCTGACTCTCAGGCAAAGGAAAGGTACCTAAATTCTGATGCGGATTTTGCGTCGCAATGACAAAAAAGGGCTTCGGCAAATTCCAGGTTTTGCCGTCAATCGAAGCTTGCCCTTCTTCCATGGCTTGTAATAAGGCGCTTTGCGTGCGCGGGCTTGCGCGGTTTAACTCATCGGCCAAAATTAATTCGCCGAACAGAGGACCCGCATGAAAATGAAACTGATGATCACGTGGATCATAAATATTGCTACCTAAAATATCACCGGGTAAAAGATCAATGGTGAATTGAATTCGGTTGGTTTTTAAACCCAGTAACTGCCCGAGTGTCTGCACCAAAGTCGTTTTTCCTACGCCGGGAACGTCTTCGATTAGAAGATGGCCGCCTGATAAAAGGCAAACCGTGGCCAGTCTTACCGCTTCTTCTTTATCAAGAAAAATTGAAGAGGTCTGATTCATCAATTCTGAGATTTTTAAATTCATTGAAACATTGTGAACTATGTTTCAGAGGATGTGGAGAAAGAAGGCCTAATTAAACCAGACCTTCGTCGATAAACAAGACTCAAAAAAGAGCAAACGAAAAGAGTTCAATTACGGAGCGATGCAATCTTGAACATTCGGCGGGCATACCCGCACGCCGGCTGACGCGGCCGGAATGTCGACCCGTGTTGCCGGGTCAATAACGATATGCGTTCCGCAATCTTTGACTGTGTAGCGCGAAATAACACGGCCTTCATCTTTTTCATTTAAGTGAACCTGCGGAGTCGATTTCGCCAGCACGATAACTTCGCGAATACGGCATTGAGGTTCGTTGGCTTGCTGAGCTAGGGCTGAAACTCCGATTAAAACGACCAAGCTTGCACCTAACAAATTCTTTAACAATCCTGTTTTCATGACCTGCTCCTTCGCTGAATAATTTCGAAACCGCTTTCATACCTTCTTAGCAATTATGAACCATAGCCCAGAATCAATTGGCCACACTTAGGCTGTCTTAAAACAATACAGTGGACAATTTTTGCCTGTAATGAAATGCTTAATACTGTATGCAGAAACCTTTCTTTATAACCGATGGCCTCAATCGAATCGGACCTTTTTCGAAAGAAGAGGTCATGCAGATGCTGTATGACTCACATATTTCTATTACGGACTATATTGTCGACTCGCGAGATAACCGCACTTGTCCTTTACTGCAACATGAAGATTTCGGTGGCGAAGGAGCCACCCATTCGGTCACGGCTTCGAAAGGCATTGCTGGTCTCTCACCTCAGTCTCTGGAAAATAAATTCGGCTTCGGAGAGCTCAGAAAACAGGTTCACAAGGACCGTGAAGATAAAAAAAATGCTTTTCGCAAAGGGCTCGCGGGAGCCCCTTCACACATTAACGACGTGATTCAGCAGCGTCCCGATTTAGCGGCCAATCCGGCCCTGGCGTTAAAACCCGCGAACATTCAACCAAAATCGACAAAGCCTGCCGCCCCGGCATCAGCGGCGTCCGTCGAAAGCAACTCTTCTGAACAAACCAAAACCGGCACAAAATTAGTCAACGAAGATGCAACAAAATCATTTACGATGACCGTTAAAATTGACGAAGACCGCACCACAACAACTATTAAAAGCAATACCAGCTTTAACTTTTTTTTAAAGGTTAAAGAAAAAGAATTCGGTCCGCTTAAGTTTTTAATTCTGCTTTCGCTTTTAAAGCAAAATAAAATTACGCTGGATTCTCAGGTACGACATGAAACCGAACCCACCTGGAAGAAATTATCCGAGTTCGTTCCGGAAGAACTTCAAAAAACAATTCATCTTCAGGCCGTCACAAGTGACGCAGTTTTACCAAAGTCACTTTGGAAGCGTAAAAATGTCCGGGTTGATTACGAAGAAATGGTTGTTTGCAATAGTGATCACTACTCGCTGGTCGGCAAATCATTGGATCTGTCGGCCGAAGGCATGGCCGTGATT
>JANPAD010000021.1:0-2988 GCA_031429735.1 Bdellovibrio sp.
GGTCGCGCGTGAGCCTGACCCCGAACGAATGGAGCGCGCCTACGTGCAGGCGGCATCGACCTTAAATCTGCTGCGCGCGTTTTCTCAAGGGGGTTTTGCTGACCTTCATCAGGTGCACGCCTGGAACTTAGATTTCGTGGCAAAAAACAAAGTGCAGTCTGAACACTACAACGATATTGCCAAACGTCTCGATGAAACTTTGATGTTTATGGAAGCCTGCGGAATTTCAAACGTCAATACGCCGCAAATTCACGAAGTCGAATTTTACACCTCACACGAAGCTTTATTACTTCCTTACGAACAAGCCCTCACCCGCCGCGACAGCACCACGTCACGTCCGTCCGACGGTTACGAAGGCGACTGGTACGATTGCTCTGGGCATCTTCTTTGGATCGGTGATCGTACGCGCCAGCCTGACGGGGCGCACGTTGAATTTTTAAGAGGTGTTAAAAACCCGATCGCAATGAAATGCGGCCCATCACTTAAAGTCGATGAACTGATTCGTCTGGTTGATATTTTAAACCCGCAGAACGAACCGGGTAGACTGACCCTTATATCAAGAATGGGACACGAAAAAATTGAAGACGGGCTTCCGCCACTCATCAGAAAAATCCGTGAAGAAGGTCGCAACGTCACGTGGGTCTGCGACCCTATGCATGGGAACACCATCACGGCGGGTAATGGTTATAAAACTCGCGCCTTCGACAGCATTCTGAGCGAAGTTCGAAAATTTATGGCCATTCATAAATCTTTAGGTACCGTGGCTGGCGGCGTGCACTTCGAACTCACCGGAAAAGATGTCGTCGAATGTATTGGTGGAGATCAATCTATTTCTGAAGGACAGTTAGCCGAAGGCTTGTACGAAACTCTGTGCGATCCGCGCTTGAATGCAAGTCAGGCGCTTGAGTTAGCGTTTCAGTTGTATAAGTAATTGGTCTATTTTGCTCGGGCCAAATTTGGCCTGAGCAAAATAGATAACAATATCAATAGCTTACGATTTTTATGGTCAGTTGGTAGTTGGCGGTGGCTTTAGCGAACAAAAGTCAAATCTGAGGGCACTTCAACCGGCTGAAACTTTTTGTAACGACTAGTTTTTAATTTTTCAACCCCTTCTACGTGCTTCATGACTTCAAGAATTTCTTCTTTGTCGCCATCGAATTTTTTAATCATTAAAATACGAATAACAATTTCAATATGGGCTTCAATTTGAGCCGAATGATTTTTATGTTTTTCCCAGCGAATAACGGACGGATGCCTAACACCCACTAATTTGGCAAAGTCACGAATAGTTAAACCTAAAGCACTTCTAAAAAAACGCACTTGGTAGCCGCTGAGAGGCTCAGCTTGCTGCATGCAAATAAACTTAATTAAAGCAGGTGCAATCAGACTAAAATCAATATCGGGTATAATTTCGCCACGTAACTTAATAGCAGGTAATTCTTTAAAAATGACCGGAAAGCCAAATCCTTCAAATAAATAATTTTTGAGTTTCATTTTCAGTTATCCTTCGCTGTCTAAATCAATAACAGTCACAATGAGTAAAACTTCACTTAGGCGCTGTGCCTTTTCAAAAGAAGCGGCAATGCGCAACCGGCGTTCGTCGCAGGTTAGGCCGACAAAAGAGTATTCCCACGTCTGATGTTCATCGCTAAAGCGATCTTTAGACGGCTCGTGCTGCGCGTTCGAGAGAGCCTGCAACACCTCATAGTAGATAACACCTCTCTGCGCCATCCGCTGACTTGCATGCGGCAGCAGCCTCATCCGTTGGGCGTTCAGCAGAGTTTGCATTTTCATACGAACCTGCGCCTCTTTGGCCGGCTTAGCCGAATTTTTTTTCTTATCGGCTTGTCGTATGGTACCTAAAGTACCATATTTATTTTTATTTGTCATAAAAATGTTTCCTGAAGTCTTGTCGTTTAATTAAAGCACATCATTTTGAGATCATCTCATTTGTGGTGAGTTTTAATGCTTGCCAGACCTGTGCTAGCAAATGCGCTTCTCTCTATTTATGTAAAGTTTTGAAAATCCCAAAGTCGTTTCTTTGGTGCGGTTTACGGAACAAGTGTAAGCGAACTACTTCTTAATCAGCCTGAAAAAATCTAGCGTAAAACCCACCATCTCTTCTTCTTTCGACGGCTTAACGGTTTCAACGTAACTTTCAATCAATCGCACCATTTCAGCTTTCAGCTTTTCAGCATCCAATCGTGAAAGCGTCGAAATCGTCGAGTAGTGCAGGTCATCTGAATTTTCAAGGGCCAGTGACTGTATGGCCGCCACACGCCAGTTGGTGTGATGCTGTCGAATGTGCGGCGATTCGCGGTTTAAATGAATCAACACATTGCCGGCGGTCAGCGCGCCATTTTTATTTTCGACAAGAATTCCGGTCTGCACCAAAAAAAGAAGAATTTTATTCACGACGGCCTGAGGTAAATTCAGCCCTTCGGCAATGCGCTCTGCCGACTGATAACCCGGAACAGTTGTTAGCAAATGAACGGCCGTGTAGTGCCAGCTGCTGTAGTAAACAGATTGATCTGATTCAGATAAAGCTTTCGAATCGCCCACTCTTTTTTTAATGTTGAGGTACTCATCACGCAAAAGTGTCAGCTCGTTTTGAATAAAATTTTTCAGATCGGGTGTTCCGGCGCGTGCCAACTGCAGCAGGGTGTACAGATACTTTTGTTCAGGCGCTTTCAGATTTAAAAATTTCGCGATGCCGGTAATTTGTTCTGAACTGAAGTGCGCATCGCCATTTAAAACATTTGAAATAAAGCCGCTTTGGCAACCGATCGAGGTCGCAAGCTTCGTTCGAAACCCGCGCTCAAAACTTTTGCGCGTGTCTTCAACCGACGACAAAAAGGCTTTATAGTCAGAAAAAGTGAAGACATTTTTATCAGTCATTTTATATACTTACCTTTATACTTCACAAAAAGTGAAGAAAAACGATGTATTTTCACTCCATTTTAGTGTCATTTGCAACGCAATGCAACT
>JANPAD010000022.1:0-5331 GCA_031429735.1 Bdellovibrio sp.
TTCAACCACCGACACCAAGCTGGGGTAATATGTTGTTTAATGCGCAAGAACTCATGTACCAAGCTCCGTTCTTGGCCATCTTGCCGGGTCTGTTGATCTTGTTTGTTACCATTAGCTTCAACTACGTTGGAGATGGTCTGCAAGACGCTATTGATCCAAAGACAATAAAGCGGTAAACTAAAGGTATATTTAAAAGGAGCCTTCGCATGGGATCACTCAGCCCCGCACATTTAATTCTAATTATTATTATCTTGTTGATCTTTTTCGGACCAAGCCGTCTTCCACAGTTGGGCCAATCTTTGGGTAAAGCCATTAAAGGTTTCAAAGAGGGATTAAACGAAGTCGATGCTGATGTTAAAAATGTCGGCCCACAACAACAAATCAAACCGGCAGATCAAGCGCAGGCTCAGGCTACGCATACAGATACAAAAAAAGAGAACTCGTAGTTCTCTTTTTTGAATCGCGTCGTAGACTTCGCGGCCGTTATTCGGTTTCGAACTCTTTCATTTCAGCAGGGGTTATCGAGTCTGAGATAATCCCGTAAATTAAATCTCTGTTTTCTTTGTAAATTTCAAGATCATTCACAGTCCACAAAACAATCGGAATTTTTCGCGCCAGCTTTTTAAAGTAATTCCGGTGTGCCAGAAAATCCTTAAATCGCAAATGCAAAGCGTGCGGGTAACAAAAATAATTCATCACCCCTGACATCACGAACCAGTTGTTACCATGCTCTTGTTCAAAGCTCAAAAGCATCGCACGGTAAATGCGAGGGTTAAACAATCTTACTTTTGAAAGCGACAGTGGATTAAAACTCGAAACCAATACACGATCTGAAATGTCGAACTCGCCAACTAGGTCGCAAACCTGTTTTTCAATTTCATAATTTAAAATACTGTCATTTTTAATTTCGATGTTCAGCTTGAATTTTTCAGTCCGCACGAACCATTCAAAAAGCCGGCGCAGCGTCGTCACCTGAATTTGATCAACCAAGTCTGCGAACAAGGTGTCCGACAGAAATTTATTGTTGAATTTAGCATCATGAAACAGAATCAGCTCTCGATCAGCGGTAAGCCGTACATCGAATTCACAGATGTCGTAGCCTCGTTCGTAGGCCCGTCTCACCGAGTCCAGCGAGTTTTGGAGTTCACCTTCGACCCAATAACCCCGGTGGCACTGGAGTCGGGGTAACCAGGTTTTGATTTTACTTTTCTGCCAGATCAATGAACTACTCGACTTTTCTGAGGTTCAATTGCTGACCATCTGCCAAATCTAATTGAAATTTATATTTGAGCTCTTTTTGCGATAGGTTGAGTCGGCTTTGAAAACCGGTCGATATGCCGGTTTTCCCTTTCCAATCAAGCAATACGATAGACTTTCGATCACTCTGGTTAACCAGATGAGCTTCAGCATTAAAGTTCAGGTTATGCCAGTCTTGACCCTTCATCGTGATGGCTATTTTTTCGCCGTTAAAAACTTTATCTGTATAATTGAATGACTGGCTTAATATTTGATTAACGTATTCGTTTTCGTAAAGCTTTTCATTCGTTGTCAGGGCCACAGGTCGAATATTCAGAACCACCTGGCTATTATCGCCATCAATAACCTGTTGAATATCCATCTTAATATTCGACATCACAACACCGGGCAGCTCAATTTTATCAGCCGAAAGCTTAAGGCTGTATTCGTCGTGAGCGGCCCGCTGATAATTCCACTTGATATCAATTCGTGGAGCTTGCTCAACATAAGTAAACTGGTCCCACACCCGTCTATTCAGCAATACACCCGAAAGCTCAAGCTGTGCTTGCAGCGTAAAAAGTTCCGTATCGTAATCAACAAGTATTTCACCGTCAATTTTCTCACGATCAACGACCATACTGTCCGCAACAAGGTGAAGCTTCTTATCTTTCTTTTTGAGATGAAAGTTCATCTCTTCGATACGCTGCAAATCGCGCCGGCCACGATTTGAAAAAACAACTTCAAGTTGTCTGAGCAATCCATCGAACTGAATCTGGTTAGCGTTCGTGTACTTCAGCTTTCCTGACAAAACTCCGAGGCTTTCAAAGCTGTCAAAACGTGACTTTAAGCTATCCGTTTGTTTCAGGCGCGACAGCGGCAACGAATCAATCAAAAGCTCGAAAGGCTTTACCTCTAATTCACGGCCGTCATAGAACAAGTTCAGCTCGCTTGATTTGAGCTGGGCATTCTCAATACTAATATTAATTTTTTTTAGCTTAGATTGAATTGTGGTCACTTTACCCATTTCAATTTGCCCGGTGTTTTTAAAACCGATCGAAGCCGGCACCTTCTCAAGAAACGATATTTTTTTACGCGCTTCACTTTGCACGAATGGCAAAAAAGCCCTGACGGAAACCTTATTAACCAAAAGTTCATAATTAATCTGCGGATCGTTTTGTTTAAAATGTGTAAAGAACTGCACATCTCCGTCCAGCAGTTTACCCTCTAAACCGAACGAGACATCGACGCGCGGCGAATCTTCAGTGCGCTTCACCAAAAGATTAAGGCCGACATTCAGGTAATAGACATCAGCTTTGGGGTCACGAAAGGCATTCAGTCTAGAATTAATAGCGAGTTCTGAAAGTCCGCGTTTATCGTATTGAAGCTCGATGTTCATTTGTTTCATGAGAAAGGGTTGGTCCGGCATTCGGCTGTGAATAACTTTGAGCTTTTCAATGTAGATTTCGCCGAGCTCGGCACCGGTGGTAGTGTTAAACATTTTGGCTGCGTCTAAATCTTTGTCCGGCTGAACCGATGTTTGCGGTTCAGAAGTTCGCGACAACGTTGCTGCTGTCGTCATCACGGATTCTGTGGGCGGTGGAGCAGATGTAAAACATTGATCTAAATCTGACAGACGTACTTCGACCTGACGTAAGCGAATTTTCGGCACTTTTTCAGTCAACCCCAGTATAACCGAAAAAGAGATCGGCACTTCAATTTCGTCCACTGAAATTTGTGAATTACGGCAACTGCCAGTTTTAGGACTCAAACGCACCTGTAAAATTTCTAGAACCGGAAAAGGAAGTCCCCATTTTGATAGATTCACATGGGCGACTTGGTAATCGACTGAAACGTCTTTTTGCAGCCTCTCGACCGCCTGATTCAGATAACCTTGGACCCGAGAGTCAGAAATTTGAGAACGCAATGCCAGACCGATGAAAACCGCAAGAGCTACCCCAATCACCGTTATTCGAATACCTGGTTGATCGATAACTGCGCGGCTCATTGACCAGCCCTTTGCTTATGCAAATTTAAATGAAAGTATTTCGTACTCTTTATCGCCCTTTGGACTTTGAACCGTCACAATGTCACCGACTTTTTTGCCGATCATAGCTCGGGCCAGAGGAGAAATAATTGAAATCATCCCTTTTTTTACGTCAGCTTCATCAACGCCGACAATTTGATATCCGACTTTTTCTTGCGTTTCGGTATCTTCGATTTGAACGTGGGCTCCGAACACAATACGATCAGATTTAATTGTTGCTGGGTCGATCGCTTCAACGCCAGCTAACTTACCTTGAATTTCGCCGATGCGTCCTTCAATCATACCTTGTTTTTCTTTAGCCGCGTCGTATTCAGCATTCTCACTGATATCACCATGCGCACGTGCCTCTTCGATGGCTTTAATAATAGCCGGTCTTTCTTCAAGAATTAATTTTTTTAACTCAGTTTCTAACATGAGTTTACCACGTAACGTAATAGGAAGAATATCTTGCGACATCGAAACACCTTTCTGGAACAACTCAACTTAATGAGCTTCTATAAACAATATGACTATTGGTTTTTATACTGATCAGGTCACTTAAGTAAGATGCCTAATTAATAATCTGTACCAAAGCCTATTTTATATCAAAATTTGAGAGTAATAACAAACACATGGGGACAGACCGTCATGCGTCATTTTAACATAGTCAGATGGACATTATTTCACGAGTGAAATCTGCGCGCAAAGTTTGGCTATCGACTCATATCAGTGCAGATGGCGACGGGCTCGGCAGCGAACTTGCTTTTTTTCATGCACTTAAAAAGTCTTCGATCGAAGCGCATGTCGTTCACAACGATATCGTTGCGCCCCGCTACCATTTTTTAACATCCGGCGAACAGATTTTGCAAAACGACCAAATCGCAGATTCTGAGTTTTCAAGTCGTGATGTCGCAGTCATTTTTGACACCAATGATCCGCTCATTTGCAAACCGCTGATTGATCGGCTGCAGAGTTCAGGAATGACGATTATTTTTGTCGATCATCACGTTGAAATAAAATCCAAGCTACCTGATTCAATTCTTCACATTGATGTGGCAGCCAGCTGCACCGGTGAACTGACCTATGACCTCATTCAAAAAATGAATGTGGCTTTAGATGTCAAAATCGCAACATGTCTTTACACAAGTCTGCTTTTCGATACCCAGAACTTTAAGAACATGCGTGACCCCGCCAAGATTTTAGGACTCGCGCAAACGCTGGTTCATGCCGGCGCTGATCACAATAGCATCCAAAGCTCACTCTTTGAAAATTGGACCATTAATAAGTTTCACTACTTAGCAAAGCTCATTGACCGTGTTTCGTACAGAAATGAAAGTACGGCGATTATTCGCATGAGCTTAACTGATCTTCAGCAGCATCAGCTTTCTCCTGATGATGTCAGTGATATCGTAGATCTATTTATGGGTCTTAAAAATCTACATGTATCGATTGTGGTTCGCGAAGAGTCTCTGAATTATTTTAAGCTCAGTTTCCGCAGTCGTAAAAATGAAATTCTGTCTTGGGCGCGTGAATTCGGTGGTGGCGGGCATCTTTTTTCAGCCGGGGCTTGGGTCAATGATTCCGAAAAAAATATTCTCGATAAAATCGAATCCCTGATCAGCAAAAGTTGATCAGCGGCCTAAAATGTCGTCTGAGCGATCACCTTGCGCCGATAGTCAAAAATAGTCTGTATATCAGACTCTACAAATGACCCTGCGACCAAGCTTCCTAGAGCTTTAAACGGCACTTTGTAACGAACTTCATCGATCATCAAGGTGCCGCCTTTCACAGGTCTAAATTTGTGAGTGTGATGCCAAAGTTTGTAAGGACCTTTAGTCTGCGTGTCTGAAAAAGTATGCGGCGGATTCCAGCTGTCAATATGAGTTCTCCAGCCAATGGGTAGGCCATGTACTTTCAGTTTGTAATCGATCAGACTGCCCTGCTGAATTTGTTCGGTCGACATTTTCACAATTTTGAATTTTAAAAATTCTGGAGTTATGTGTTCTAAGTTACGCGCCTCTGCAAAAAAAGAAAAGACGCTCTCCACCGGGGCTGGTACAAACTGCTCCGCT
>JANPAD010000023.1:0-9745 GCA_031429735.1 Bdellovibrio sp.
CCACTTTGGATTGCCTAAAATTTTCTCGCCTAATTCAAAAGGCTTTTCGAGCCGCACACAACCTGAACTGAACAAGCGAGGATTCTTGGCAAACAGCGCACGAGAATCTGTATCATGCAAGTAGATGGCATACGGATTACCGAGCGGAAATTTAATAAATCCAAGTGCATTCCATGGGCCGGGTTGTTGAATTAAAGTGTAATGAAGATTAGTTGAATCGATCAAACTCCAGTCAACAGTCAGGGGATCAACCTCGAGACCTGTTAAGTCGTCATAGAGCTTCATATGCAAACGGGTTACATAAGAAGGATCTTGTTTTAGCACCGGCAACTTATCTTTAACAAAAATCGAGAAAGGCACAGTCCAAGTCGGGTTTAAAACAACATTTTTCGCGACATCGATCATGATTGGAGTTTGGCGATCAGTACGTCCATTGATTGTTTTGAAACTCAAAGATTCAGTATTGTTTTCGAAATAGACAAAGCTTTGTTCGGCCAAATTGACGGCAATACGTTGCGGTTCAAGTGTGTTCGGTAGCCAGCGCGTACGATCTAAGTTAACCGATGCTTGCATCAAGATATCGCCAATACTGCGGTTTAAGGCTCCCCAGGTGTTTGGACCCACGGCACCGTCTGATTCTAATTTCTGATCAAATTGAAAGGCGTAAACAGCTTGCGCAAGTTCTTCGTCAAAAATCGTATTATCGGTTCTGACTCGGTAGCCGAATATATTCAGACGGGTACGCAAGTAAGAAATAAGTTTTACATTGGTGCTGCCCAATTTGATATTTTGCAAGACAAGGTCTTGAGGAACCTCAGCCGTATGTGAGTTGCGCAAGGCGCGCAGGTAACCGACGACTTGAACTTGTCGCATGTACATTGAATTTTTAGGTTCAAGCTGAGCGACAAAATCACGAAGCTCAAGCTGACCCGATAAATAATTTTGGACCGCAGCTTGACCGGTAAATGGTTTAACGGCAATTCGAACTCGGCCCGAAAGCTCTGTCGGCAGCATGCGACCGCGCGATAAGTCTGAGGCCAGTTTTTCCGTATAAAGCGTAATTAGGCGGGTGTATTCTGCAGGGTTTGCAAAAGCTGAGTTCAGCGCATTCAGCGTATTTGCATTTAAGTACAAAGACGCCGGCAATCCGCGCAAATCAGCCTCTTCTGTTAAACGCTTGAATTGATCGAAGCGCATTTCTAAGGCCAAGTCTTGTGCTTTCGCAAAAACCGAAATTGATAAAACAAATGAAAGAAGTAAGAATATTTTTTTCATGAACTACTTCGTTTCAACTTGGGT
The DNA here is from genome assembly GCA_031429735.1 of Bdellovibrio sp. Lineage (GTDB taxonomy): Bacteria > Bdellovibrionota > Bdellovibrionia > Bdellovibrionales > Bdellovibrionaceae > Pseudobdellovibrio. The sequence goes on from JANPAD010000023.1 coordinate 1,300, forward strand.
AATAAAATTAATGTCTGAATCTTTCGTTTTAATACGGATTGTTTTTCCTTCTGTTTTTGCTTTTTGCAAAGCCGCGTTCAAGCCCGTGTAGCCTATGTTCGATTGGCTCAGGTAAAGCACGACCGGTTTTTGGTTTCCGATTTGAGCAATCACCTTTGTGCCTTCGTCGTCGTTAATTAAATTTACAACTCGCGCTGCGGTCAGATCTTTTGCCAAGACGGCAGTCGACATCAAAATTACCGCGATAAATAGTTTCATAGGAGCCCCCGAAAGTTTCAAAAATAGGTCTAAGTTTTATAACTTACAAAACTTGATTTAAGAAGCCATCAGAGTTTAATTTCGCGCTTAAATTTTAAGCAAACCGACTCATTTTTACCTCTTAGACCAGGCTCATCTTAAGTCTGTCAAATCTGTATTACGGACGGTCTACGCCTCTTTGAGCTATATGAATATTAGATAATAAGAATATTATCTATATTCGCAGAGAATATATGTGTTATCTTATTGAAATTATGGAACTAAATCACCTTAAGCATTTTTACGAAGTGGCACGGGCGGGAAGTTTTACAAAAGCTTCGCAACACCTGCATGTCAGCCAATCCTCACTCAGCAAAGCGGTCGCGCTTCTTGAAGACCAACAAGGCGTGAAGCTTTTGAATCGGTCTAAGAAAGGTGTCACGCTGACTTCAATCGGGCAGGATGTCTTTTTAAAAAGCCAAGAGATCTTTAATTGTGTCGTTCAAATTGACGATATTTGCCGCGGCAATAAAGAAGTTTGCCAAGGGCCTTTGCGTTTCGGCGCGTCTGACCACATTACCAATTACCTCCTTATTCAAGTCACCAGCCAGATGCACAACAAGCACCCGAAAGTTCTTTCAAGTCTTTTTTCGGGAACCCCCAATGACATTATCGCCGGTATTCTGAATAACGAACTCGAGTTCGGTTTATTTTTCACAAAAATCAGTATGCCCGGCATTGCTTACAAACCACTTTTACCTATTGAGATGGTTTTAGTCTGTCATCCAAAACTGGTTCCCGGCATTAAAGCCAACATGACTCAAAGCCAAATTCGTAATCAGCTGAAAAATATCGGCCTGATTTCTTCAATCGGGTCGCAGTACCAGCGTCATCCTCTTAGACCCGTTATGGAATACCTAGGCAAAGAGTCCCAAGTTGCTTTTGAATCCAACAGCCAAGAAACTCAAAAGAAGTATTGCATGGAAGGCGGGGGCATCGCTTTTCTTGCAAAATTTATGGTTGAAAAAGAACTGCAAGAAAAGAAACTTGTCAGTATACCGTTACAAAAAGAATTTATCTATCATGTGCATTTAGCTCATAAAAAAGATTTACACCTGTCTTTGAATGCTCAGACCTTCTTGGGTTTGTTGAAGTAGGACCATATTAAAATTTCAAGATTGCTCGGACTGCATTCTAACAACGATTCTTTAGCGGCTTTAAGCAAGTCGCTGGGAGATTCATTTTTACTTGCGCACAATCCGATTTACCGCACCGTTCGTTTGCAGGCGGTTGCTGACGGATTCAGTTATGAAATCAGTACGGATACAGATTATCTTGCCCTGCCACTCAGTCTGCTTGAAACTTGGCTTGAACAGAAAAGAATTTTCTATACGGATAACGTCAGCACTCTCGTTAAAATTGAATCGCGTATTCCTCAATCGACTTTGTGGGATGAAGTTTACGATAACTTAAAAAGAAACTTCGTGTTTCATGAAAGCTGCCATGCCGTGGCCCGCACGCGGTCTGCCGATATGTTCGGAGCCTTGAGTGGAGACCCTCGGCTGATCCAAGTGCTGATTGAAGAATCGTTCGCCAACACCTGTGAACTTTTGGGGATAGCACATGTTGAAGATGCGTCCCACGAAGTGTTCTATGAATTCAATTCCTATATTTTCATTTATGAGATTAGACCGTTGATTGCGGAATTGAGCATGCAATTAGGATTTCAAAATGTTTTCAAAATGGTTTGGCTGACTTACCTGCAATCTAACTTTCTATATGACCGCCTTGACGACAAAAATTTTAAAAGAGCAGCAGCTTTTTTGCGCATTCCACTGAATGACTCTCAAACAGCTAAAAAACTTAAAAGCCTTTTACGGGTCTGCTTTGAATTAAACCCACGATTTAAAGAAGTAACGACAGGCTTTTACTTACGTTATGCGGGACTTGTTAAGGCCAAACGAAACATCAACGAAATAGATTTCATGAAGCTGTTAGAGGCCGACTCACGCTACTCTGATTATTTTGATAAAATATGTCATCTTTTTAAACTTTAAGCAGGGTTGATGTCACAAATAAGAACACTGACTATTTTAAGTTACAACGCTTGGATGCTTGATGCCCCCTTTAAGTTGGGGGCTCTCGATGTCAAAGCGCGCGCGGCGGCTATTCCGAAATCGTTATGTGAAACCGGTGCCGATGTGATCGCGCTACAAGAAGTTTGGTCGTCGCGGCACAAAAAGTTTTTTGCCGACGAGTTTAAAAAGCTGGGCTACGAATATTCATTTTATGAAAACGCACCATTCAATTGGTTGCTGCGTAGACTCTTCGGAAATGGACTTCTGATCGTTTCAAAAGTGCCCCTCGTCAAGTCAAACTTAAGACACGAACGGGTCATGGCTTTTAGTCATTACACGCGCCGCGATGAGCACTTCGCCGGCAAAGGGGCATTATTCGTTAATTTACAGGTTACGCCTGAAACCACGATTAGCTTTTACAATACGCACTTAGGTGCCGTAAGTATGAACCCGAAAACCGGACGTGTTGACCTTAGTCACGAACAGGCCCGTCAAAATCAGGCGGTTGAACTTTTCAAATTCATTAAAGAAACTCATAAAGAAAACCCGATTATTGTCGTCGGAGATTTTAATACGCACTACAAAATTTTTTCAGAAGACGGCTTAAGTCACAGCTATGCTCCAGATCATCAAAATTTAACTGCCTTTCCCTACTCTGAAAAAGGTATGGCCTTAATCGACAGTTTTCATTCTATTCATGGCGAGTTTTCTGAAAAATACACTCACAATACCGAAAAAAATCTATATGGGGACCATAGGCCGGTCTATCGCTTTCGGGCTCCGAACAGAACGCTCGACTATATTTACGTTTCTCGAAACGAAGATTTAGAGATCTGCCATTCAGAAATTGTACTGACCGAAAATATTCTTATACCAGGGCGTGCCAAGCCGCTTCCGTTATCTGATCACTTTGGTATTTTAACGCGAATTAAATTGTTAGCGTCTCAAACTTTTTAGATTCAAGTCACTCAAGAAAAAAATTACTGACTGTGACTAAAGACTCGTAAAAGAAACTTAATAAAATTGACGGTATAATCATCCCCAAAATAGTGCCGATGAAGTAGTCTTTAAATTTCACTTTAGACATGGCAAGCGCATAATTTAAAATCGGTGCAAACTGAAACAAGCTTCTTAAAATAAAGACGGCCAAGACGGGTTGTGCTTCTAATTTATCCAGCCATTTTTTCATTTTAACGTTTTTAATTTCAGGCACAGAATTTTTAGTTACGAGTGAAACGGTAAAAAAAGTAAAAACACAGGCTGTAACCGACCCAAGAAATATCAGAGGTATGGCCGCAGTTCTTCCTGTTACATAGACTAATAGAGTCATGATAATTGTCGTGGGGCTATTGGTCAGGTTGGCAAAGCAACAAAGCAAGATAAAGAGGGGCAAGCTAATATACCAATTGAAAAGTAAAATTTGCTTAATCAAATCAGCGTTAATAAGCCGGCGAATTCCAAAAAAATGACCTATGATCATAAATAGACCGAGCAACGCTAAGACTAAAAGAAAACGTTTTTTTTCTGAAATAAAAGTTAAAAACCGTTTCATTTCATTAACATAGTCATTTTTATTTAATGGCGCTATTTAAAAATGTTCTAAAGTAAATCGCATAGAACTTTCAGCATCAATACGACAGTGACAGATGTTTTCAACGTGCGCCGGCGCCCCATTGTTCACGATGATATCGCGAATTTGCGAAGCGCTGAGTTGCGGTTTTTGTGCTTTAATCAAGGCGGCTAAACCGGCCACGAGCGGTGTGGCCATAGACGTACCGCTCATCAAAACATACTTATTTCCCGGCGCCGTACTAAGAATATCAATTCCGGGTGCAGCAATTTTGACGTTGTTCGTACCAAAATTTGAAATTTTCATTTTGATATCGGCGCTGTCTGTACCGGCCACACTTAAAATACTCGGAGTATTGGCGTTAGCCGGAAAGTAAGGACGCGCATCGTTGTCGCGATTCAGGTTTCCGGCGGCCGCAACCAAAACGATTCCGGCTTGATCGGCTCTTTCGCCGGCTTTTTTTAATACCTGAGCCAGTTCGGGCTTACTGATTTCAGCCCCCCAGCTGGCTGAAATGATGTCGACTTTTTTTTCAATCGCGTAATCTATGGCGCGAATGCCGTCATAAAAACTACCCAGGCCCCGCTCATTCAAAAATTTCAGCGGCATAAGGCTGACATCAGGTGATAGCCCGTAAACACCGGCACCACGAGCGCCGACGATACCTGCACAGTGAGTGCCATGACCGAATTTATCTGACGTGTCCGTATTGTTATCAAAAAAATTATAACCCGGTATGATGTTGGCTTTTAAATCGGGGTGCGAACTATCAATGCCGCTATCGATGACAGCCACTACAATTTTGCTAGAGCCTCTGTTGCCGGCCAAGGCCCAGGCCTCGGTGGCGTGAACTTTTTCAAGATTCCATTGTTTTTGAGAGCCGGTCGAAATGTTCGCGCGCGAAACTGGGACGGCATTATTTTTTTCGATCTGAATTTTTTGATTTGGAGTTAAAAATTCAATTTGTTCCGAAGCTGTTATCCGCAGAGCTTCAGCTTGGCGTAAACCTTTGATCTCAACCCTGAAAAGCTGAGCGTGAGGATTGTAGTCCAACTTTTTAACAGAAATATTCGTATTAAAAAATGCTGTCGCTAAATATTCTGACGACAGAGCTCCTGTATTTTTAAGTTTTAAGATGTATTCCGCTGAGTAAGCTTGAAGCTGAAAAACGACTGAAATTAGAAAAAATAAGTTGAACGCAGACTTCATACATAACCTCGAGATCGTTATATCGTAACTGCGTTTTATATTTTTGCTAGATGAAAAAACCATTACCTAGAAAAGAAATGGTAGGGAGTACAGGGGTCGAACCTGCGACATCCACCTTGTAAGGGTGGCGCTCTACCAACTGAGCTAACTCCCTGTAGTAGAAGAAAGTTTTTATAATTTTCTGGGCGTAGACACAAGTCTTTTTTTACGTGCCTAAAATAATAACAAACGAGCGGGTTTTAAACCATTCAAATTGAGCTGGGGGCTGAAAGTCGGGTTAGGGAATAAAAAAAGGCTTCGGATGGTTATCCGAAGCCTTTGCATTTCTCTTTAACGAGTTATTCAGAACTATTTTTTACAAGCCGTATTGATATCAACGACAACTTTTCTAAGCACCATGTTGTCGATTTCAGTTACGTCCGGATCAATCGGCGATCCTTTTTCAGGAGAGCGTCTTGCGTGACCTATCACTTGCATTGAGGCTGCCATGATGCGGCGATTACAGCGCGGCGCTAGGTTATCAGCCACATCGCGAAGATCGAACATGCCGAGCTTGAAACGGTAACTGAAAAATTGATCCGACATAATCGTTTGGACAACATTTTTCTCTGCGATGTTGATGTAACCCTTGCCCTGAGCAGCAGGTCGCGAACAAACGCCGTCGCGGTAAACAGTGATTTTCAACAGTTTAATATCGTCGACAGTTTTAGATGAAACAACTGCTTTCAGGTATGTTCCTTCGTCGTCGCCTAATTTCCAGAAACCTTCAACATTGTCCCAAGGGAACGGTTTAGCAACAGCCCATGGCCATGGATCAACATGTTCTCCGCCTAAAACGGATGTGTCACCGGCACAAGTCTGTGCAAATGAAATCATTGGTAACGTAAGTAAGATAGCAATCCACATTAAAAAAGACTTCATACTCGAGCCCCCTCAGTATTTTGTTCAATCATTTGTATCTTTATAGATTTATTTAAATAGTAGCCGTTTTTAGCTCTAAAAATGTATTTAGGTTTGTCGTAATCAGGTTCGATCATTTTTCGAAGGCGCTTGATCGTTACATAAATTTTGTTGTCGTGAACCTCAGGATTGTAGTCCTGCTTCCAAACATTTTCGACAAGATACTCTTTGGTAAAGATCTCGCCTTGACGGCTGATGAAAAGCTTAAGCAGATCAAGCAGAATGAATTGATTTTTGAAGTCAATTTTTCCAAGGCTTCGCTCGCTAATCGTATGATTGTCGAGGTCAAAAATCATATCCGAGCTAGCGGCACTGCTTGTTTGATATTTATCAAGATATTCGTTAATGCGTTTCAGACTGCGCTTGTTGTTTTCAGCATCGAGAGATTTTTTTGCCAGATCAAGGTAAACCTTGGCCAAATCCCTTTGTCCCATATCGAATAGAATAATTCCGATATTCGACAGAACTGCAACTGATAGCGAGAACTGTTTCGCATTTTTAAGTTCTTCATACGCCATCCAGTACACTTCAAGAGCCTGGTCATATTTTTTGAGATTAGCAAGTATAGATCCATTGACAGAATACGAAGCAATTTTCAAATCAGGAATGTCTATAACCTGTAAGAAAATATTCAGATTATAAATTTCGCGTAAAGCTTCTTCGTATTTCTTTTCCTGCCTGTAACAAATCGCCAAGCCGATGATGGCGTAGCAAATGTCTTGCTGGTTGTTGGTTTTGAGCCCCAGTTCAAGTGCCTTTTTAAGGTACTCTTTGGCGTTCTCGACTTGACCTTTCGTGCTCGAACAGAGCCCTAAGGTGTAATACATACGGGATGTCATTTCGACATTCTCACGAAGAACAAGGTCGTGCAGTTTTTCCTTTATCGCCGAAACTTCTTCGAACTCTTCGCGTTCCGCGTGAGCGCGCAGCTTGAGTTCAAGAGTTCTAAAATAAAGAGCATAATTTTTATTCGTAAGAAAGCCTTCAGAAGCTTGCGAAAGATTCTGCAAGGCAAGGCCGTAGTCACCGCGTTCGCAGTAGAGTTTGCCTATTTCCAAGTGCTGTTCTGGATTGTTCACTGACATTTTTAGTAACCTCAAAGATGGATTCTTTTACAGATTCTGAAATAGGGGGTCAACACGAAAGCCGAATGAAAATTTATATTATTTGAGATCACTTATTAACTATTGAAATAACTCAGTATTTTTGATTAGAACACTTTGTAAGAAAAAGAATTTTATAGCATAAAAAAAAGGCAGTTTAGCATTATACGTGTCTTTTTTACAATTCGACAATTCTACGGCCCGAGACACGATTTCAAGATAAAAAAAGGAGAACTTATGAGGAGTTCTCCTTTTCACGTTCATCGATTATAACCTGAAAATTAATCTAAGCCCTGGATCTCAGGTAAAACTCTTAATTTTGAGTCGATTTGGACGATCTTTAAAATCAGGATCTCGCCATCTGTTAGTGGTGTTTCGCAATCGTGCCCGTTCATCAATTGACCGTTGCCTAAATAAACAATCTGACCCAAAGCTTCAGCTTTTGTCAGAGAGCATTCGTCTTGAGATAAAACTTCGACAATTTGCATATTCGTTCCACAATAAGTCAGAGCATCAGTTGCTCGGCTAGAGGCGGCTGCGCGAACAAAAGCAGTGCGATTCACAGGGCATGCGGCTTGTGCAGAAACCGATAAGAGTGCGATCAAAACTAAAATAAGCTTCATAAGTTCTCCCGGATATTGTTTGAAACAATGGTTTATCACAAGTTTATATCAGGAGTTATCAGGGTTTGGTTAATTTTTGTGGAAACGTTGACCTTAAGCTCGAATGGCATTCTAAAACGAAAAAAGGCGCTGTTTTGCAGCGCCTTTTAGTAAAAATTTCAATACGTACTAGTGAGTCGTATGGATTTGCTGGCCCGTGTACTGCGCTTTGATACCTTGTTCGCGTCCCACTTGAGCCTTGAACAACTCTTTAGGGTTTTTGATATCTAAAGCGTTAATCAACACTTGGTCAACGTGATCAACCAGAATGACTTTCAATTCTTTCAAGACTTCCTTAGGGATGTCTTTCAAATCTTTTTCATTCTCTTTAGGGCAGATGATCGTTTTAATTCCACCACGGTGAGCCGCTAAGACTTTCTCTTTGAGGCCACCGATCGGCAAAACTTTTCCACGTAATGAAATTTCGCCCGTCATAGCCACTGTCCGTTTGACCGGAATTTTCAACATGGCTGAAACGATTGAAGTCGTCAAAGCGATGCCGGCAGATGGACCGTCTTTTGGAGTCGCGCCATCCGGGAAATGGATATGAACGTCGATGTTTTCATAGAACTCTTTATCCAACTGGAAGAGAGGTCCACGAGATCTTGCATAAGACATGGCCGCCAC
>JANPAD010000024.1:0-2144 GCA_031429735.1 Bdellovibrio sp.
AATTATTAATTAAAACCATGCTCTTCGTTTTACTTTTAACTTCGACCGCACAGGCCTACGATGTGGACACCCATTTTTACGGGACCTACTCGATGGCGCGATTTTCGGGTATACGCCATGAAGTGGCCTTGAAGATAGCAACAGCCACGCAGTGGATGGATGAGTCTTATATTTCTGATCCGCTGAGCATGATTATTTTACCCGATGTAGGCATTAAAAAGCGCCGTTTGTTACACTTTCCGGGCTCACGGGTGGCGAACGCATTAACAGTTAATACTTTGCCGACGATGTTGGACCCATCCTCTAAAGTAAAATTGAAGTCCTTCACCGAAACCGAGGCCGACCACGAGTTTGCATCTGAGCTTTTCACCGAAGGCTTGAAACAGGGTGATTTGATGACCGCAGCGGCCGGCCTGCATACTCTTGAGGATTCGTTTGCTCATGCCGGAACAATTGCCGAATTGGGGCATGCTCATTTCTGGCATCATCCGGACCGTCCCTATGTTGATGAAGAAAGTGTCGCGAAGTATTTTCGCATGAACCGTGCGGTCTTTAAAGCTATGGTAGCACTTCGTGAATTATTGCCTATCAACGGTAAAGATATGCAGTTGCAACTCGGTGGTAGCAAGCCGAACTACCAGATGAACGCCAAAGAGTTGGCCGATATCTACACTGAATTGCCTGATGTTAAAAAAGCCATTTCAAAGCAGATTTTAAACCAAAAGGAGTTCGTTGACTTCACACTGGCCAATGTTTTCGGTCGTGCGCAAACAGCTAAGTACGTGGGAGATGGTTATCAGGCCTATCTTGGTAACTATACAGTCGGACAAGACTCTTACGCTGCGGCCTACAACGTGGCGAAATCGATGCCGCGGCAAATGATCAATGCTCGTCAAATTTTAACCGATTCGGGAAGACCAAATTTGTCGTCAGATTATATATTATCTATCGGTGGTCTTGGCGAACTATTATCTAAGGTTATCTATGAGTTGATGGACGGTTTAGTTCCGCGTCCTTTGAACGCCTATCATAAATTTGAAAAAGAAGAAGACGGCCCTATCTGGGTGAAAGAAGTTGAGTTGCGCGTGGCGAATATGCGGTCTCTTGTCATGCGACTTTACGGCGCGAATATCTATTTCGTTGAAAACAGAACGAAGGATCAAAATGGTTTCTTAAAAGAAATCGCACGTCACCCCATCGCGAATGCTCCGATTCCTCGCTACAACAGAAACGGTGTCGAACTTGTTTCTTACAGCGGAGCTGAAAAGTATAAATTCAATCATATGATTTTTAAATTTTTATTTCCGAAGCTGACAACTCATTTAAATAATAATACAGCCGAAATCGACCGTATGGCTCAACTCGTGGTAACGGCTAATGCCGACGATGCCAGCTTGCTGCAGCGTGCGAGAGCCGGAGTCGGTGCGGTGGCAACGGTCGCAGGGCAAATACTGAATCCGTTTTCAGATATGCGTGAGCGCTTTCGCCTAGCACGTAAAGATATCATGGAGTCGCGAGTTACGCCGAGCCCAATCAATAAGTACTACACTGTACCATCTTTACTCATGCAAGAAGTTCGCAAGGGTACATTCGGCCCGATGAGCAACTACGACCAAGTTCAGTCATGGATAAACCGTAAATAGTATTTGAGCTCCACGCTGTTTTTTGAGTTAATGTGAGTGTGGAGTTTTTCAATGAAAACAGTTTTATCAGCTCTAGTTTTTATTATATTTATAGCGCCTGCACTGAAAGCGCAAATATCTGCTACGGATCGTCAAAAGTACATTAAACTTTATGAAGCTTACTTAAATGAAGTTGACCGTATCGACGCAGACGGGTTGATACCGCGTCAAAATCGACCTGAAACATGGAAGCAAACGACAAATAGTCTCAAAAAAGATTTACGTAAAGCCAATACCTTATTCGATGTCGGTCGTGTATTCAGACGTACTGATGCTGCTTATACAAATTTACATGCGCATATTAACCTTGACCCGAAGTATGATTACTACAGCGAAGGTCGGCTGCAATTGGGAGTTTCTTTCTGGCCCGAACATGTCGATTCTGAAGGCAACGTCAACCGGTTTATTATCTCAAACGACCGAAAAGACTACTTCGTGCATTTGCCGCCGGAACAGCGGCCT
>JANPAD010000025.1:0-1516 GCA_031429735.1 Bdellovibrio sp.
CAACAGTTTGGTGTGACCGATGTCGTCGCCGTTAAAGAACAATTGGTCGATCTCGGCGCGAAACTATCAGAGCTTGAAAAAAATAACGAAAGTTATTTTTTGTTAACCGCCGCGATTTACTCAACTTCTTTACTGCCGCAAAATCCGCTGCACAAATTAAAAGAAAAGTACCAGTTGAAACCGCTGACTTTTTCGATCGGTTATTTTGCGGCTGAGCCTGCTGATGAAAACAAACTTCTTTTCAGATGCGACATGGAGGATAATTCCGGCATTAAAGAGTGGGGCTGCTTTGTCGTTAATAAGGCCCGCAGCAGCCGTCGTCGGCTCGAATTGCAAAATACGAAACCGTGGATAGGCCTGATGGATTTAACCGGCGAAACCGATTATGCTCTGCTGTTAAAGAAAAAGTAGAATGAACGCCGAACCACAAGAGTCGCAAACCGAAATTAAACGTGCCGCTCAGCTCTCGATTGCTGAAATCGGATTAGGTTCAATCGGCCACGGTCTGAAAATTCCGCTGACAGGTCAGGTGCTTTCGCTTAATCAACTGGGCTTTTTACTGAACGCGGTTAATCGTGACGGCTTGAAGAAATCGGCCACCTTTGAAATTTCAAGTATCTCGGCTATTTTAAAATCGTTTTCACCGGCCGGGCAGAAGCTGGGGCCGATGCTTTCAATCGCGATGCAGGGTTTTCTTTTCTGGCTCGGTATAGCGCTGTTCGGTTTGAATATTGTCGGGCAGTGTATCGGTGCCGTGCTCTTATCTTTGTGGGCTTTTATTCAGCCGTTTGTGACTTTGGCTTTGGTCTACGGCTTCGATATCGAAAAACTAACGGCCTTCTACTCTGATAAAATAAAAGATGATTATGAGTTTTTGGCACTTTCTTTAGTATATGCTTTGGTCGCCGTCATACTCGTCAAAGTTATTTTAGCCTTGGCGATGACAGTTGTAAGCTGTCTGTATAAAAAAGAAATCCGTATCTTAAGTGCAGATCAAGCGGCTAAATATCTGAAGCTTCATTCAGTTTCGCCGCAGCCAATGTCACCTTTGAAGGGTGCACTCAAAGATATGACCCGCCCTCTGTTTTTATTGAGCTTCGCATTGATGCTGATTTTCTTATGGCAATCGAATGGGAGCCTCGGCCAGAAGATCTGGATGGGGCTTCGTCCGCTGGCTTTCGCATTTGTACTCTTCTATGTTTTACGTAGTCCGTGGGTAGCGCGAAAGCTTTTAGAGTGGTCGCACAAGTCTCCTGCGTTTAATAAGATTTATGCAAAAACACAAACGGCCTTTGAGATAATCAAAGGCCGTTCGGTCTAATCGAATTAATGAACAGTCTAATAAACTTCGTGGCTCAGCGGCCGTCGCGGGGCTCTGAAGTAAGTACGCGGTGACAGGTCAAAAAGGTCACCTATTTTACTCATGTACACGCAGGCGTAGCGTTCCATCTGGTAAGCGAAATAACTTTCTTCATTACCTGCGCGCATCAACTGGCCCCAGTTCGGGTTGTACATG
>JANPAD010000026.1:0-2380 GCA_031429735.1 Bdellovibrio sp.
CGATAGTCAAAGCCACGGCTGTTCCGATAAGAAAGACGACAAATGCGCACATCACAATTAAAAACCCGAGTGTTCCCAGGTAAATAGAGTTGATGCGTTCATCAAAATACACGTAACTTTCAAGACCAAGACCATCAAGCGAACGATCAAGTTTCTCTTTAAAAACGCTCATCGCGACGTCAGGTCTTAGGTAAATCGAAATTGACTCGCTTCCATCCGTCGCAAGAAGCTCCTGTGCTTTCGCGAAAGGTATCAGCACCAGCGTATCTTCTAAAAACTGCATCCCCGTGGTGTGCTCGGCACCTAGGTCAAGATTGACCGCGTTCAAGTCACCATCAAGTGAACGGGTCGCCATCTGTAACGATTCATTAGATGCTAAAGGTTTTTTTAAACCCATGATGTCTTCAATTCTAGGAGTCAGGGACATCATTTCTGGATTTTGTTGAAAGAGTTTTATATTGTCAAATTGCGCCGGTAGGACCCAGTCCGGCGCCCAGTATTTTAACTCAGGCTGAGCCAAAGAACGTGCATAGACGTCTGATTCGAAACTCAAGAACATAACCGGATGAGATGTCTGACCGTTCGACAACAGTCCCGAACCTGTCAGGTTATGCCCAACGTACTCCACATCATTTGACTGCGTTTCCAGAACTTTACTTAAAGACTTCAAATCTTGCTGACTCAAAATATATTTCTTCGGATTTAAAGTAAATTGCACTAATGATTCTTTTTTATAAACTTTTATGTGGCCGTTCTGGGCCGAGTAAACCGAGGTCGCATCCAAAGCTCGCTTGACCCTGTACACATAGGCCCCTAACAAATTCAAACCCACAAAACCTACGCAAATAGCCAGCGCCGTCGAAAAGCTTCGGCGTTTGTTGCGGAACAAATTCAGATAGGCCATCTTCAAAAATATCAAGCTTCAATAACTCCGTCTTTAATTTTAACGATCCGCTGTACACGACTCATCAACTTTTCATCATGTGTACAGAAAAAGAAAGTCATGTTTTTTTTCTGATTTAAATCAAGCATCAGATCCATAATATGATGAGCTGTTTTCGAGTCCAGATTCGCGGTAGGCTCATCAGCTAAAATTAATGAAGGCTCCGTCACCAGCGCACGTGCTATCGCAACCCGCTGCCGTTGACCACCTGAAAGCTGATCTGGTCTGTGGCTCGCATAAGTCTCAAGACCCACATCTTTAAGAGCATTCATCACACGGTTCCGGCGCTCTTCAGCCGGCATCTTCAAGCGAATCGTTAACGGAACTTCAACATTTTCAAAAATGCTCAGAACCGGAATGAGATTAAATGACTGAAAAATAAATCCGATTTTTTCGTTGCGTAGAAAACTTTTCTGATCTTCAGTTAGCGTGCTAAGATGCACGCCTTCGATCGCAATATCACCTTGGTCAGCATCATCCAGGCCGCCCACCAAATTTAATAAGGTCGTTTTACCCGATCCTGATGCGCCGATCAGAGCCGTAAACTCGCCCTTGCGTATTTCAAGTGAAACACCGTTCAGGGCGCGGACGTCGGTCGAGCCCAATCGATACAACTTATGAACATTTTTGACTTCAACAACGTTTTGCATGCCCCATTCTATAAAAAAAGCGTTGAATTACACGCTTTTTATTCATAGCCCTCAGTGTCTGATTCCAGAATGGAACCAATAAGTTTTTGTCATGGAGAATAAAAGAAAATATACGTTGAAATAAAATAAGTTCTGTTTAATTATGAAAGAGTAACGAAAGGAGAACCATATGATTCAAATGATTAATACAACTATGATTGAACAACAGTTTGCAGTCAAAGCTGTACCCGCTACAGTTCAAATATGCGTCCTCTCTCTTTCGGATCTCCCCGCCCCGTCACCCTTCAAGGTGAGCGGAGCAACCCAAAAAGCAGCGACGTTTTAACGACGCAATCATTTCAATAAAATTTTAATAGTATTTTCGCGCAAGCGAAGAAGTGTCTATTTTCAATTCCGAAAATCGTCACACGTTTAACCGCATTAAAAATCCAAGGAGGATCAAATGAAAGCGGCACGCAATTACACTGAGCGCTGGGAAACCGAAAACTGGCTCCGACTCAATGAAACACTCAACAGGACTTATCTTGTTCTAAACATTTTGTTCAAAAATATATTAATACTTTTGAACTTAGCTTTGTACGCGATCTACAGTCTGGCTAAATATATCCTTCTGACTTTCAGATTGATCTTTTTAACAGAAATAAATCACGTGCGCTTAGAAAGAGAAGAGTCATGGATATTCCGAAGCATCAAATAATCCGGAAAACCTATCACAAATCAAATCATCGTTTTGATTTGGTTAAAAACCGACTCCAAGTAATGGTCAAGCCATCGGCGGCCGTATTTG
>JANPAD010000027.1:0-2464 GCA_031429735.1 Bdellovibrio sp.
AGAGACCGCGCGCTCGAAGTCTTTCTGTAGCTCTAAAATAATTACAAGTGTCGTCATTTGACGACACTTTTCCTTTCGTAAATCAAAAAAATATTACATATTGATCTTCTCTTTCAGATACTAGCCGCAACAGGAGATATCAAAATGAAAACATTCTTAGTGGCATTAATTACTTTATTATCAGTGAACGCAGCTGTTGCTCAGGTTCCGGGTGCAGGACAAACGACGCTTTCATGCGGTGGACCGGTCGATAAAGACGGAAACATGCTCATCGGCGCGGGTTATGAGCTGACTTGTGAGACGATCATGAGCTTCCCGATGGGAGTTTCATCGTGCAGTTTGCAATCGTACGCGGTCGTCCCGAACCCGGTGAAAACACCGCATCCGCTCGCGATCGTGCACCAGTCGGCTCGTCAGGTTTTGGTTGAGAACAAAGATTTAGTTATTAAAGGTCGTATTAAACGCGATGAAAATGGATCGTTACTTACAGCTAAATTCAAGCTGGGAGAATCGCTCTTTTTGAATTGTCGAAGCTATTAAAAACGGTGGTTATATGAAAAAGTCGGTATTGTGTTTATTATTTGTTTTGTCTGCGTCCTTATTTGCATCCTCGAAGGTGCACGCTGAAGAATGTCGGAATCAAAACAAATATTACGCCGGCTATTTCAGTTGCCCGGGCAATTCAAAGGTTCAATACGGCATCACAACGATGTCGTTAGTTGAAGAAGATAAGAGTTGTCCGGCTGTTTCTCCCATCAACACCCCGCGCTTTGCGACGGTTTCGATTATCGATTCCACCACTAAGCAGGTTAAAATTCAGATTAAACTGGCTGAAGACGAATACCAGATTTCAGACCTGGGCGGAATGAAAGTACAGTTCAAAATTCCGTCACTCAAGTTAAAACTCAATTGCGAAGCATTACCGGGCGGCGGATTCTCGATCGGTAACTAGTATGCTACTCAACGACCAATTGAAAGCAGCGGCCAATTACCGCGACTTTCTCAAAATTTACGTTAAAGAAAAGAAAATATCACTGTCGCAACTGGCGCAGCAGATGGGCTATAGCCGAAGCTTCACAAGCGATATCGTCACCGGTCGGCGCAAGCTGAATTTGAAAACTTTGATCGAATTCGAAAAACAACTTAAAATTTCAACTCAAGGTAAAAAGCTCTTCAGGTTTTTGGTGGCCGCAGAGCAATCTGATTTATTTAAAGATCTGACGAAGTCTTCAATTCAAGAAAATATCGAACGTTTGCGAAAGGCCCACTGGGGCACCCACAAACAAGTCGAAAAAGTCGGCCCACTGGCGCCCGCAACTGATCAAGCGATGGACTATAACGATGCCTCAGTGTTGGCTGCGGCGGGTGAGCAAGGCCGCATAATGCTCAAGGAAGACATCATTAAAAAAACAGGCCTGTTGTTGCAAGAAGTAGATCGTTCATTGGTTAAGCTTCAGCAACTGACGCTTGTTGAAGTGACCGAAAACCGCGTCACTCCGTGTGATACGCATTTGTTTCTGAAAACACATAACACTAGCGAAATGTTGAAATCTATTTTTCAGAAGTCATGCCGTAAAGCCATGGAAAGGGTTGAGCTTAATCACGAACAAACCGGTGAGTTCTTTTTCAATTCACATTTCAGCATTAAAAAAGAAGCTCTACCTGAACTCAAGCGCGAACTGCGCCAAATTATTCTAAATTACATCGACCAAGCCATCGCCGAAGACGGCGATAGCATCGTTAAATTAAATGTAGCTTTATTTCGTTAGCAGCTCGGCATTTTGCGGTAAATCCGTAACCGGCATCCCGCATCGCGCTTTGAGCATTTAATTCGGACGTGAAAGTGGTCTCCGTGTCCTTTTACGTGTTGCATGCTCTGAAACATCGTCTGCACGACAGCTTTGTCGGGCCCTGTTGTTTCGCCGCGCTTTTTCGCGAAGGCGCAAAGTTCGTTAATAATAGACTGGTCGGCAAAAACGCGGTCTACACCGATATCTTTTTGGGTAAAAATATATTTAAACAGATTAAATGTTTTCTCGGTCGAATAGTTATTCGTGAAAAAAGCTCTAGGGGTCATGCGCACCACAAGCGGAAATTTAATTCCGGGCAGCATCGTTGGGTAACCGAGGTCAGCATCAATACCGATCTGGTGACTTGCATGCGGACTAACTTTGCCTCCGTTAATAAGCGAAGAGTTTCCGACGTAAGCTTTTTTCGTATAAGTCTGATTCATGAAATTGCCCATACGAATCAAAAGTTCTGACATTTCATAAGTTGCAAAATGCTTTTTTCGGTCCGGAGCGACAACTTCAAAGAAGGCTTGAGGCCCCAGGGCCTTTTGTCTTTCCACAAGTGAAGTCGAATGACGTAGTGATCCAGCCTCAGGAAACCCGATTGCCTGATTGATTGGGCGAACGATTCCTTCCGGCGTCTGAACTATGCTGTTACCAAGTGGTTTGTCTTT
>JANPAD010000028.1:0-11076 GCA_031429735.1 Bdellovibrio sp.
GAAAGACATTGGCACAGCGACGTTTTGTGAAGAGCCGACCGCGCGGAATTCAAACTTATTACCTGTGAAGGCAAACGGGCTCGTGCGGTTACGGTCAGTGTAATCTTTTGAAATATTCGGAATTTGATCTACACCCAAATCGATGATTTGTTCATCAGTCGCTTTCAAAGCTTTACCTGATTCGATCGAATTTAAAATGTTTTCAAGAAGACTTCCTAAGAACACCGAAATAATAGCCGGCGGCGCTTCATTGGCACCCAAGCGGTGATCATTACCCGGGCTGGCAATAGCGGCGCGCATCGCCGCAGCATTGCGGTGAACCGCACGTAAAGTGACCGCTAAACAAGCCAAGAAACGTAAATTTTGATGAGGCGTGTGGCCCGGCTCTAAAAGGTTTTCGCCTTTATCATTCGCCATTGACCAGTTGTTATGTTTACCTGAACCGTTGACACCTGCGAATGGTTTTTCGTGCAGCAAGCAGACCATGCCGTGTTTTAAAGCGACGCGTTTCAAAACTTCCATCGTCAATAAGTTGTGATCGGAAGCAATGTTCATATCTTCGAAAATAGGAGCCAATTCAAACTGTGAAGGAGCCACTTCGTTATGACGTGTTTTGACCGGAATACCCAGTTTGTAAAGTTCGTATTCAGATTCCTGCATGTACGCTTTGATACGTGAAGGGATTGATCCGAAGTAATGGTCTTCAAGTTGTTGGCCGCGTGCTGATGAAGAGCCAACTAAAGTACGGCCAGTCATCAAGATATCAGGGCGCAACGCCACAAAGTTTTTATCAATTAAGAAATACTCTTGCTCTGCACCTAAAGTGGTGTGAACTTTTTTAACATCAACGTCGCCGACGAGTTTCAAAAACTCAATCGCTTCATTTGAAATGACTTCGTTAGAGCGAAGCAACGGAGTTTTGTTGTCGAGCGCTTGCCCGTGATAACCGAAAAACACAGTCGGAATACAAAGTGTCTTTCCATTGTCTTCTTCAATAATAAATAGTGGAGAAGTTGGGTCCCAAGCCGTGTAACCACGCGCTTCAAAAGTTGAGCGCATACCACCCGATGGGAATGATGAAGCATCCGGTTCACCTTGAATCAGTTGTGACCCAGTGAAACGTTCAATCACGCGCAATTCAGAGTGATTCGCATGTTGAATCGAAATAAAAGCATCATGTTTTTCCGCAGTTAGACCGGTCATGGGCTGGAACCAGTGACAGAAGTGAGTGACACCTTTTGTGACAGCCCATTCTTTAACCGCTGAAGCAATTGATTCTGCAGTTTCTTTCGGTAATTTTTTACCGTGATCGAGAGTTTTGAGAAGATGCGCATAAGCATCCTTCGGAAGTTTTTCGCGCATCTGTGACAGACCGAAAGTCATACAACCAAAGTATTCAGAAATCGGCGCTTCTTTACCGAAACTGTCTTTGATTCTGTCGATTTTTCTGATCGGGGTGTCGATGGCGGCTAAAAACGCATTCGGGCGCGAGGACGTATTTGACGAACTGGGCGTCGTGTTCATGGGATCTCCTTGTTGTGTTCTTAATGAATTAAAACTCATTAAAATACGGGGTTGCTGGCTGTTAAGCCGTGGCAAGCTGAGAAGAACTAAAGCTCTTTCAAAAAGCCGCTCACAGGATACCGATAAAAAAATGATTTGGGCAAGCGTTAGTATCTGGCGGCGTTGGAGCGGCTGATTGTTGCGGCGCAATATTTGAACTTTAGCTGGTCAGTCGGATTTATCCATCCTGGTCGTGTTACCTCTTGGTCGCATTAGTTTTTTAATACAAGTGTGTGAGATTGACGGCGTAGAAAGTTTCACCGGGCGTAACTAAAAGCTAAAAAATATAAAGTACGACAGTCGTATTGAGTTTAAAAATTGCACTCATGCTGCACATCGTGGCTATGGTGGCTTTAAAAAATACATTAAGCCGTCATTATCCGGAGCGCGGCCTTGTTTACCGGACGGTAGAAACTTACTGGCCTATTTTTTTACAAGAGCAGGCGAGGGTCGGCAAAACACTCCCGATTTTTATTAGAGATGAATTTGAAAAATTTTTGAAGTGTGGAATTCCTGAATACGGCTTTATTAGGACCTACTGCTATAAGTGCCGAATTTCAGGGATAGTGGCTTTTTCTTGTAAAAAAAGAGGGTTCTGTCCGAGTTGCTGCGCAAGAAGAATGAACGATGAAGCGGCCCATCTGGTTGATCATGTCTTGCCAGAGGTCATGATGCGGCAGTGGGTGCTGTCGTTTCCGTATAAGCTCAGATATTTAATGGCGCATAATCCGAAGCTCACAAATAAAATACTTTCCATATTTGTTAATGTTATTAGCTCTTACCAAAAAGCGAGAGCAAAAAAATGCGGAATTAAAGCGGCAATACCAGGCTCCGTTACTTTTATTCAAAGATTTGGGTCAGCACTGAACCTGAATGTTCATTTTCATACGCTCTTTACGGACGGTGTTTTTTATAAAACGGGTGACAGGTATGAGTTCTATCGTCTGTTAGCGCCTGCTCAAGAAGAGCTCTGCACTTTGGCTGCAAAAATTAATAATAAGGTTGTAGCTTTAATAGAAAGGCTTGGTCTTAATGAAACTGCTCAGTCAGAGTTTGATCAGAATATACTCGGTGAAATTTCAAAAATTTCTATTAGGCATAAATCAGCCTTTGGCGACCGAGCAGGGAATGGGCTCAAACGCTGCGGAATAAGAAAAATCGAAATAGACCCTGAGGATAACGATCCTTTTTCGGCCAGAGTTGAAGGGTTCAGTTTAAACGCCAGGGTTTGGATTGCAGGCAGGGAAAGAGAAAAGCTTGAAAAGTTAATCAGATATATGGCGCGCGGGCCGATTGCCACAAAAAGACTTACGGAGTCTTATCCTAATACGCTTCTTTATAAAATGAAGTCGCCATGGCGAGATGGGACGACGCATGTGAGTTTTTCGTATTTAGATTTTATCGCAAGACTAGTGGCTCTGATTCCGCCGGCCAAGATGAATATGGTCAGGTACCACGGAGTATTTGCGCCGAATTTTAAAGACCGAAGATTGATAGTTCCAAAGAAAACAAAACCTGAGACTCCAGAATCAGACGCCAACTCAATGGGGCTAGTAAAAGTCCGGCGTGAGCGTATGCGGTGGTCCGAAATGCTTAAAAGGACATTTAAAATTGATGTTACAGTGTGCCCTCACTGCGGCGGGCGTCTTGAACAAATCGCTGTTATTAAAGACAAAGCGGCAGCTAAAGCCTTTTTAGAGAACTTAAAAGAAACCGCAATATTTAATCCGTTAGAAGAGATTTGGGAAAGAGGGCCACCCATGGCTGGTGAATTTCAAGATGAGTTTGATCAGCGCGGATCGTGGTAATTTTGACCATGAAGTGAATTCCTATGCCAAAAGCTAAAAAATCATAAAAAAATGCCGTTTATTTTACCAGTTAACAGAGCAGCCGGTGGCTCCGCCGGCCCGTACCCCTAGGATTCAGACTAAAAATTGCTGAGAATTGATTCGGGACTGGGCGGGGGAATACCTTGCCAGGGTACACAAAAGGCCGTTAATCCGTCTTAGCCGTTGATTGCGGCCAATCATGGAGCGGCCATGATCAGAGATAGAATTAAGAGGCTGGTTCGCAGAAGTTGGTACACCACCAAAAGGGTGGAGAATTTGCAATTGCATCTGGATCTTTTTGTATTGGATAATCTTGAGGTGCTGAAAATTCGACCGAAATCCCCTGCTGGCTTGCCGGATTTCGGAGGCTTCAGGTGAAGTTTAGGGGATTAGTTCCATTTCATTAGCTTAACTTGGAACAATTTTTAAGTTTAGAATGCTTTTGAGGACTAATGTTTTATATTGAAACAGTTAAGAAAGTTAAACAATCTGGTGCCGTTTTTTGCTTTTGTTAGGGTAAAGAAGAACGACGTTTTAAAATGAAACGGTAAAATCAAATATAGATCGTTTAAGGTATTTTTAATTGGAGCACCAATTGCAGCTATCTTTTTTATCGGAGGATTTATGAAACACCTATTCGCAATTTTTACACTTTTTATTTCGAGCAATCTTTTAGCTAACGAATGTTATATAAGAGCGTCCTATTACGGCTTGCCAACTTCAGTATCAGATTCAGGAAGAAAAACGTTTGCAAGGACTACAATTGAGGCAAACTCATGGATAGATTGCTATAATCTAGCGGTACAACGAGCCCAGGTAAAGCCAACTACCTTTTCAGAGATTACGAACGAGTTCTCGTTGTTATATTATAGTTGGGAATACAATGACGGTTGGGTCAATGATTCAGATGGAGTTGTCACAGTATACACACCGCTTGTTCATCACGCTCCTGCTAAAGGAAACCTTTCTGAGAGTCTTGACAGCGCCGAGTTAACGTTGGGCAGACCGATTCGATAATATTTGGATTGGAAACTGTCAATTAAGCCATAGGCAGAGATTCGCTTACACTTTTTACAAAGGCCGAAGCTACTACATTTAATTCAGTAAAGCCGGCTCAAATCAGTAGAATATTTTCCGGGAGCATAGTTCAGTAGTCGGGATTTATATAAATCCTCAAATTCTTTTTCATTATTCGCCTTCGAACAAAAAGGGAAAATTGCTATTCCGCCTCTTGGGGTGAATTCCCCGATCACTTCGATATATTTTGGTTTCATTAATTTCACTAAATCGTTACAAATTTTTTGAACGCAGTCTTCGTGAAAGTCGCCGTGATTAGGAAAGCTAAACAAATATAATTTCAATGATTTACTTTCCACCATTTTTTTATCAGCAATATAATTTACAAAAATTTTTGCAAAATCGGGCTGGCCTGTCTTAGGGCAAAGTGAAGTGAACTCGGTGCAAACAAAAGAAGTCCAGGCCACTGCGCCGGGGTTCTTGTTTTCGAAAGACTCCAGAAGATTCGGATCATAAACCTGAGAATAAAACGTGGTCGCTTCGCCCAATTTAAGGGAAGCCAGCTCTTTTTCTGTTCTATTCTTCATCACTTTTTTCTTAACAGAGCCGTCGGCGGCTCCGCCGGCCCGTAACCCATGGATTCAGACTAAAATTGCTGAGAATTGATTCAGGACCGGGCGGGGATACTGTGTCCGAATACATAATAGGCCGTTAATCCGTCTTAGCCGTTGGCTTTCGCCTCGAAAGCAGCGACACTATAAGTATGAAAAGAATAAACTCTCTCGCCTTGGCAGTTGTGATTGTGTTTGGTTTACTTGGATGTGCATCGCAATCAACGTCGTCACCTGAGAAAAGGCGGCCATCTACAGAAAACTATTCGGAGAACTCAATGGAGCTAGCATCAAGAAATAAGCAGACTGTGACTTCGTTCTTTGAATTTTTTAGTGCAGGCAATGCAAAGGATGCGTTCGCTTTAGTAGCTCCCAATGTTAGCTGGTGGGTTCCTGAGTCTCTTCCCTTCGGTGGTACTTTCGACCGAACTGGTTATCTAACTAAAGTTCTTCCTAAATTTGCGGGCTTTCAAGGGCCGCTCAAGTTAACGGTCAAAAGCTTAGTTGCCGAAGGAGACTCTGTGGCCGCGGAAGTTGAGTCTTACGCAATCCACACCTGTGGTGAACCCACGACCTTCGTTTATAACAATAAATATCATTTCAAAATAACTCTGAAAGACGGACTATTTGTTGAGGTGAAAGAGTATATGGATACATATCATCTGGCGGAACTATATGCTGTTACCCAGACTGATGCTTGTCGCGCCAAGCTCAAACATTGATCAAGTGTCACTTGTTAAGTAACCGGAGGCTAGGGGTGGTTTTTTCCTCTACGAAGCCACATTGATTACGACCAATAACACGAGATACGTTTGTCACCAATTCTTGTCTGTGGGTGAGTTTGATTCAAATCTTACCCGTTCAATAGAATGTCAGCTTAATTAAATCAATTCGACCCAGGAGAAAAAAATGAAAAATGTATTGCTAACGATATTTTGTAGTTTAGCGTTATATGCAACAAAACCATTGGTGATTTAGTGAACTTAGCAGCAAGTTACAAAGTCGATATTCTCGAAAGAGAAACTTTGTCCTATGAAGATGAATCAGGAAAATTTTATTTAGAAATGTTTGTCGCAAATCTATGCGTCGACCGGATTCTTCATTTTGACACTCAGAAGCTTGCGTTAGCATTAGCTAGAATTGCAATGTGGTTATTCAAGAATCCAGGAGCAGAAGAAATAATCATTTCAACAAACAACCGTGGCACCGAGCGCGAGAAGTTGAAAGCTGCACTTGATCAAGTTGCCGATCACATGCACAAATTTAATTGGAAGCTTTTGGCAGTCGAGGTTGATGCACAATGGAATATCAATGAAAGCTATGAGTATATTTATTCAACTGCTGTTTCGGGACAAGGCAGCTGGGTTCTTTATTCGACGGACAATAGCAATGCAGAGAAACTAGAACAACTCACAATTCTAAAATAAATAATTTTTTAACCTTTTACGAAAAGCACAAACTTACTGATAACTTCGTCACGAAGCTTTTCAGTCATCAACGAATTCTTTCCCTTGAAGATTTTGAGTTCTATTGAAACAATTGATCATGGTTAGCATTAACTGGAACCTTAAATTTACGATTTATCTCTTACTCAGGCGTGCACTAAAAGCCGGCCAATCAAACCAATTGAAATGCTGGCTAAATTTGAAATTACCGAAACAAGAATAGCTCGGTTTCTATTTAACGGGATTAATTTCGAATATAAAAAAGCTTCGACAAAGAACACAATCGGTTCGAACAATGCGACGCCAAGAAGCCATTTTTCATCTGGAAATAAATTCGCTCTTAATAAAAGGTAAGGCGGATAAGTAAGCATATTCGTAAAAAATAGAATTGTCAGAGCTCGTGGCTTTCGAAACTCTTTAAAAAATAGCAATACGGCCCCTTCGATTACAAAAGTGAGACAAAAGGATTGAATAGAAAGCGATAGATCAAGGAAGCCGAAGTGCACGCTTCTTCCCTTTTCGATAAATCGTGATTAACATTACACAGGGAACTAAAGGCGCTGCAAAAAACCAAAGGTACGATCCCCAATCTTCTGACCAAGACTCACCTATCGAATAATCAGAATAAGAGTGTTCACGATTCTTGTGCCATCTTTCAACTTCCGCTTCGTAGCTTCTGATTTCGTTTGTGTCAGCGCCTTCGTTTAAAAGATTTTTAAAATCAGAGACCTCTAACTTCTCGGCTTGCTCAGAAGTTAGAGACTTGCCACCGACACCATCATATTCAAAGGTGAAATTAAATGGAACAATGCTACCAATATTACCCTTTGCAACTAGTTTTACGCTCTCACTAACCTTTGTGAGCTTGGCACTTTTAGGTTTATGAAAGTGTATTCCACATTGAGAAAGCTTTAACATCTGTCCGAGAACAACAGACGGGCGATAAGAAAATTTGATTAGGTCTTTTCCAAATGCTTTTCTAAACGCGGCAATCGATTTATCCGAAACCCAAACTTCTTTAGCGCTACTTTCGTCATAAACGTCTAAGGCTTCAACATTTTCTGTTAGCCAAGTTTCGATTTTTTCTTGGGTATCTCGATTTGGAATCGACCAAAGGGTAGTTGGTATATCGCCGTTAAAACTCAAACGAATTTCTTTATACGGGTCGGTTTCATCTTCGGCCCGATATAAATCAACTACTTCGAAACGCTGATCGTGCGGAGAATCGGTGATCTCAATAAAACTATAATGTTGAGCGAGCTCAGACCTACTGAATTTAAGAACATATGAATACTCAAAAGTAAAATCGCCGTCATCGTGATCAGCAAAAGCAGGCAGAACCAAGCTGACAATGAGCGCTGCTGTAATTCGAAACAATGAAATAATTTTTATCATCGCCCTAATAGTTACTTTGATTCAATAAGTTGTCTAGGGTCTTAGTTGTTTTCTTTGAGGCTACTTAACATCGATTTCAAAACCAAAAGTCTTTGGTCAGGTTTTAGCTTTGCAATCTCGTTATTGTATTGCTCAATGTATTTATCAGCATCTTTAGAAGAAATACCTTTATGAAGATAGCTTTCTCGGACCTGGTGCCACAAACTATCTTCGGTCTCGCTCTGAACCTCTGTAGATACCTTTGGGGAGTCTAGCTTCGTAGCAATCTGCTGAGATTCTTCAGGGGCTTTTGGTTTTATTTTTTGCTCAACAGACTGCTTTGCGATTTGAAATGGCAGCAACAAAACTTTTTGCAATCCTAAATGATAGCTAAAGATCAATGAAGTAAACCCTAAAATATAAAATGGCGTTGCTGTAGTTAAACCCTTGCCGCTAATGAAATAATCTAAATTCAGCGAAGAGCTTACGACCGTTTTCGCCGTGACGTACCCGATCATACCTCCCCAAATTGCAAGACAAGGTACAGTAAGCATCATTGCATATCCCATCCCTGCACCGCTGCTTTTATCGCTCGTCAAAAAATACGTAACCCATCCGAGCACCATCGGGATCAACACCCCAACGCAAGAGCCAAGCGAAACACCGAGTAAAACAGATATTATAGAAATCAATATTGTCATAAAAACCTTTGCTCATCGCTCCCGAATTTTCCAACTGTACGGCTGTTTCCAGGATATTTCTTTAAAAGAACCAGAGACTAATTTTTTGTCGCGAAGGTATTCAAATACTTCGCAAGGATTCCACTCCTTACCAGACGCAAAGCAAAATCCAAAATCCCTCAGCTGGGAAAAGATATTTGCTTTTTCTTGCTCAGACTTGATGGCTAATTCGTACCCAGACTCTTTGGCTGCAACAAAGCCCAATGTTCTGAGAAATACCAGAGTTCGTTCATCGATTACTTTAACGACTACCTGGTTTCCAGAAGCCTGAAAAACATAGGGCGGAAGGCATGACGAAACCACCTGCTCATATATTTTAGAAATATCGTCATCTGGAAGAGCCGACAAAGCTAATTCGACGATTAGCCAGTCATCAAGATTTTCGCCGGTTACATATTTAGCAGTTAATTTATCGATGCAGATAAAAGCGAATTCAATTTTTTCGGGCAACTTAAGGTCGCCATCATATAATGCGACTCTGATTTCGCCAAGCCGCTCTCGAATTGAATTATCATGCTTCCCTGTTCTTGCTGCCGCAAGAGCCTCAGAAAGAACTTCGGGATCAACAGACTGTTTTGTGCCAGCGACGCTTTCAAAATATTCTTTTGGCCCCGATTGCAAAAAATAACCTAGCCAGACCTCAAGTGCTGCCTCGCACAACTTAAAATGAATTTCACGCTTCTGTTCTTCTGAGCACAAAAGAAAAGAATTTTCATCGAACTTCATATTTTAGATAGTACGCTAATTATAAATAAATGCCGCCCAGAAAACGACAAAGGTCGAGTTGCCTTTTTTTTCACTTGGAGTAAATTTCTATCTATTATTTTTACAGCTTTACGTTTTGTAAAAACGCAAAGCATCATTTCTAAATTACCTGAATTTACGTTTTTTAACAGAGCCGCCGGTGGCTCCGCCGTCCCGTAACCCAAGGATTCAGACTAAAAATTGGTGAGAATTGATTCGGGATCGGGCGGGGGATACTTTGCCAGGGTACACAAAAAGCCGTTAATCCGTCTTAGCCGTCCGAAGCTCCCCAAGGTGTGGCACAACCCTGCCACCATAGATCTTTTCACCATAGGCCGTCTGTGATTTTGGATAATGTGGCAGTAGCCCATCCTGCCTGATTTCTATGCCAAACTCCATTTGACGAGTCACCACTGTAGACCTAGCACATCCAGCCTCGCGGGCAACCTGAGCTAAGGATTTCTGTTTTGTGACATATTGATCAAATAGGAAATCTTTATCCTTAAACCAGTCGTAGCTTGAAAACGGCCTTATTATTGATATTCTTGCGTGGGGAACATGGAGGCGATGGGCGTCTCTTACGTCACCCCAATTTTTTCTCAAAATGATTCCTGCTTGAAAAATTATTAATTTCCACGAAATACTGTCTCAATCTGACATATAAAATTTAAGTAAACTATATTTAATTCCGACATGTTTATATCCATGATGAGCCAGGTATTGCGATTTTATTCTTTTTTTCGATTTATTCCTAACAGGAAAATCTGGCTTAGCGTTATTCCTGTTTTTGGGTTGTTAATCGCTTTTCAAAATTGCAGTAACTCTTTTCACTCAAATGGAATCGACAATTCTTCGGTTGGAAATAACAGTATGGTTGGTGATGCTAAAATTGCCAAATTTTTTAATTATTCAGTGAATCAAATTGTCTTTATAGGCGAACGCGCACAAATCAATACTTATATTAAATTCAATGGATTAGATTCGTCAATCTGGGCAAAGAACCTAGTACTTAAAGTACAATGGCTACATAATGGAACACCGTTACCAGGAGAAACCCAAGCGAATTTTTTAAGGCAAGCGGTTAACCAAGCAGACGAAGGCAGTTATGCTGTTCAGGTTACTATTGAAGATAGTCAGAATGCAGATATCCCTAACCAAACATTTGTACTTGAAGCCGGTAACCTGAGTATTAAACCACAAGAATTACCAGTTGAGGCTAATAGCGGTGATCAGTCGAATTATTTAAAAAAACTAGAAATTATTGAAGGCGAGACGATATCACTTCCACTTCCATACATAACTAGTGGCGGCGTCAAATGTCGTTACTTTAAGGATGGCGTGTTCCTGTCCGAAAAAAGTTGTTACGTCACATTCAAAAATACGGCGGATTTATCAGATTCAGGTTTATACAAAATACAAATTTTTAACAGCGTGGGTTTAATTGAAAAATTTGTAAGTGTTGTTGTAAATGAGCGATTCAAACCCGTCTTTCCGAATTCAACTCGGATTGATAATTATTTTTATAAAGATGAAAATGCATTTGTTTTCTTTGATAAACCAACTGGTGGTGGAATCCAGTATAGATTTTTTAAAAACGACACGCTGATTACTAATCCTAGAAAAGATCCAGATTTCGGTGAAAGAATAATACTCCCGATTGGACCTTTTTCTGAATCCAGTGAAGCAGTCTACAAAATTGAAGCATACAATACAAAAGGAAGTTCATTTCAGACCGTAAATGCTTTTTTAAAAC
>JANPAD010000029.1:0-12413 GCA_031429735.1 Bdellovibrio sp.
TTTTAATTTGATCTACATTGAGGTCTCTTGCCATGTGATTTGTGTACCAAAGTGGCCTAAAAATACAAGGAAAAGTCGTCAAATGGAGGACTTTTGAAGATTAGACATACTAATCTTCAGATTTAGAAGCACTTTTCGTTACTTTGAAGCCTAAGCGACCTAAAAATCAAATAAGCGAATATTCGCAATAAGATAAACAGTAAAGGAAAAACATGAAAACAATAATGAACACGGTCCTGATCTCTTTAATTTCTCTCTTCATAGCTCAAACATCAATCGCCCAGCAGTTTCGCAATGTTAAAGAATACAACTTGCAAAACAATGTTGGTCTAAAAGGGTATGACCCTGTTTCATACTTCCCTGAAGGGGGCAATAAGGCACTGGTTGGCGTAAATCAGTACCGACTGAATTACTTGGGTGTCGTCTATTTCTTTGCAAACGCAAAAAATTTAGATCTATTTACTAAAGAAGCAAATAAGTACGAACCAACCTACGGCGGCTACTGCGCCTATGCCATGGCAAGCGGCAGCAAGGTCGATATCGATCCGGCAATTTTCACGGTTAGCGGCAAGCGACTTCATTTATTTGTAAGCCAAAGAGCTAAGCGTAATTTCGACGCCGATGTAAATGGTCACGAAGTTCGCGCCGATGGTTTCTGGAAGCAAATTAGCGGCGAAGAACCAAGAAAATAAACTTTAGCGTTTAAGGGTGCTGACTATGCTGCAAGAACAACATAATTTACTTATCAAAGCTCAGTCTTTTTACACGATGATGAAAAATCGCAAAAGTTGTCGTCATTTTAGTGGTGAAGAAATTGATGTCGAAGTTCTTAAAACCTGTGTACTAGCTGCAGGGTCGGCGCCGAGTGGAGCCAATAAGCAACCTTGGTATTTTTCAATAGTTACAAATTCCGAGTTGAAGCGAAAAATTCGTGACTTTGCTGAACAAGAAGAAATTGAATTCTATTCAAAACGTGCCAGCGAATCATTTTTGAATGACCTCAAGCCTCTTAAGACAACTTGGTCTAAACCGCATCTGACCGAGGCCGCCGCTCTAATCTTAATTTTCTATAAAAATATAGAGTTGAGCGAAATCGGAAAGCAAAATACCTATTACGCGAAGGAGTCAGTCGGTATCGCAACCGGCATACTGATCACGGCTTTACATCACTTAGGGCTATCAACTTTAACACATACGCCTAATCCGATGGCCTTTTTGAATCAACTCGTGCGGCGACCTCCGAACGAGAAGCCATTCTTAATTTTGGCAGTAGGTCATCGTAATACCCAAGTTGAACCGCTTAGTTTAGCGAAAAAGAGTTTTTCAGAGATAGGAGAAATTTTATGATGATTAGAATTCTGATAGCCCTTCTGTCGGTTTTTCTTTTTACGGCGTGTGGCGCTTACTATCAAAAAAAATTTGATGAAGTAACTTTGCCACCAAATTCCGACCAAAACGGTAAACCAAGTACCGGCATCGCGTTTGATGTCGTTAAAAAAAATATTTTAGAGCCGAGCTGTATAAAATGCCACCAAAACTACAGCTTTTACGATTCCGTCAAGCAAGACATCGATAAAATTGTTCAGAATGTTGAGACCGATCGAATGCCGAAAAACTCTTCGCCCCTATCTGCCGCGCAGAAAAAGCTATTGAGTGACTGGGTTGCCGACGGTGCGCAAGACAAAGTTGCGAATGTTGATCCTGCGAAGCCTACAGAGCCTAAGCCGGAAGACATGCTAGCGCCGAACTGGGCCTCGCTTTCACGGAAAGTTTTCTTTGCAAGGTGTACGACCTGCCATAGTCCGAATGGGGAAGCTAAATTTTTAGATCTCTCAAGTCGACAGGCTGTATTTGAGTCCTATAATCGCATGTATGAAGGTAAGCCTTTACTCAATTTTGAAAAACCATCTGAAAGTTACTTGTTAGACGTAATTCAAGATCCCGATGAACCGATGCCGCCAAAAAAGTCAAAGTTGGAACCATTGACTCAAGCTGAAATTGACGTGCTTACGGAATGGATTCGCTTAGGATTACCGTAATAATCAGACATTTAACAAAAAGGAAACGAAATAAAAAATAAATTAGTGCATGAATTTGAAAAAGACTTCCATTTTCAAGAGTGGACAAGTTCTCCCGGGGACGATGTCGTCAGTTACGGGGTGGGTGCGGCATGGTACCCTCGTACACATTTCGAATTTGAAACACTCTATTCGAAAAAAGTGAGTGCGGCGTCGACTTCGGGTGTAGAAGACTATGTTTATTTACTGTCGCACTTTTATTTTTAAAACTGGTCAACGTTGGCGGCGCTTTCAATTAGCCCTGATAGAATGGAATGAAAGTAGTTTTTCGATTGTAGTTTGTTTGCTCCGAAACGCTTCTTAAACTCGTCTTGAATAAACGGAACATGAGCTGTGCCGCCAGTTAAGAAGATATGGTCAACCTGGCTTGGGGCCATGTTGGCTAAGGTCATGCAACGGTCAAGTGCTGCGAAAATTTCACTGTGGGTTCTAGCGGCCCACTCTTTGAATTCAAAAGATGAAAACACATCGACTGTTTCAATGTCCGGATAGTCAAATTTAAATGTAGCCGTTGGTTTCGACGAAAGAGTTTTTTTTGTCTGTTCAATCTCTTCAAAGAATTTAAAAATCTGCTGGTCTTCAATCAACACAAACAAGCGATCAATAAGAGCCTTATCTTCGTCTCTTAGCGCGCATTTGCGGACTTCCCGTATAAATTCGTATGTGTCTTTTTCTTTGAGGTGAACGATGTGTGAAGGTTTATTGAGACGTTCCATAACAGCCATCGGCATCGAAAGCAGATTATTCGAAAGCGGCATGCGGTATTGCGCCTTGGCACCGAAGCTTTGGTTTAATCGGTTTTGCATGAACAAACTGTCTAAAGCATCGCCGGCTAACGGGCAACCTTCGACGGCCAACACGTCTGATTTTTTGAAGGCCGATTCAGTAATTTTCATGACTGTAAAATCAGACGTCCCGCCACCGAAGTCGCCGATCAGAATCGTTTTTTCAGATTTAATCTGGCGTTTAAAATCAAGAGCGGCGGCCAGGGGTTCAGGAACAAACTTAACCTCCTTAAAACCCGCATAGGCTGCGGCTTTTTCCATTCGGTGTAAGGCAAACTGATCGGCCACGTCGTCCATCGAATACCGTGCAGGTCGCCCGATCACCGCGCGATGAACCGTTTCACCCAACTGAGCTTCGGCGCGCTTTTTGAGCTCGAGCAAAAATAAACCAATCATATTTTCAAGAGGCAAAAGGCGATTATTAATCGCGGTGCCCAGGTAAGCCTTGTTCGGCAAATGCGATTTAAACGATCTGAAAAGACGGCCTTCCATTTCAAATTCTGAGTATTTCTGCAAAGCTTCAGATCCGTAATAACATTCGTTTTCGTTTGCAAAATACAAAAGCGTTCGCATCAAACTCGTATCGTGATGAGACGGGTCAATCGGCAAAGCTTCGATGCGTTTATTATTCTGATAAGCACCGACCAGCGAGTGACTGGTACCGAAATCGATAGCAAGGGTGGTGTCTGACATTCAACCAGTATAGCGTTCTGCAAAGTGCACGGACAAGGCTAACTGGACTGGGCCGATCGGTGTGAGTTAGGGCTAGGAAATGGTGAATGTCTCAGCTTGAGAAAATATCGCTTTCGGATTTAGGATTAAAGTCCAGGTTTAAATAGACCGAAGTCTAGGTAACGGTAATTGTGTCTCGGCGTACCAAATGAGGATATATGCAGAAATTTTTTATTGCAAAAGACGGTGTTCAAAAGGGTCCGTGGTCATTACAAGAGATCACGCACAACATTCATAAAAAAGTTATCAGCTGGAATGACTACATCTATGATGAAAAGCAGAACGAATGGCTTTTTCTTTTTGAATTCGCCGGCCTCACCGAAGTCTTCAATAAAAGTTTTAAGAATCCAGTGCAGACAAAAGCGGCTTCGACCAGCAATTATTATGAAGAGCGGGTTTGGTACATACTCAAGCAAAATGAAAACTACGGGCCATTCTGCTATCTTGACCTCATTCAGATGCTGCAGAGTAAAACCTTATTCGAACATGATTTTCTGTGGCGCCACGGCCGCCCGGCCTGGAAGCGTTTGGCTGAACTCGAAGAGTTCAGCCCGGATAAGCTCAAAGAAGTCTTTAAGCATATAACCCAAGACAGTATCGACCCTAATCGTATTGTGTTCTTTAGGCGCCGGCACGTGCGTGCAAAATATGAATGCCAGTTGCTTGTTCACGATCAGCAGCGAGTGTACACCGCTCACAGTGTTGAAATTAGCGCAGGCGGTGCAAGTTTTGAAATTGATGAAACATCGTTTGAAGTCGACACCCAAGTGTACTTGCATTTCAAGCCGGGCGCAGAGGTGCCCCCTTTCAACGCGGTTTGCAAAGTCGTGAGCCGCTCGGGATCAATTCACGGCGTCAGTTTCGTTCATGTGCCGACCACAATCAAAGATAGCATTGAAAAGTACACCAAAAAAGCCGCTTAAGAAGACTCAATGTTGAATCACCATTATGCCCGGGCCAAAATTGCTTGTCGGAATTGCGATGTCTCGCGGGCTAAGTGGTGTGAGCGCGCCGGTCGTACGATCACGGCTAAAAGCGCTAATCGATGGACTGTTTGAAGAATTACATGAGTAAGCAAATTGCCCATTGATATCGACCCGTATGTCGTTCGGTCCGCCGCCGGCATCTGCTTCAGAAACTAAAGTCAGATCCCCGCTCGTCTGATCAATTGAATAGGTGAGGACTTTTTTCGGATCAGCTCCGGTTGTTGAAAATGCAGTTCCGTAAAAGAAAAGTCCGTCCGGAGAAATATTCGCTCCGGAACCGCCGTTATCCGTGTATCCAGTTGTCGAATTGTTAAGAGCCGGAGTTCCGATTCCTGTCAGCACGCCGGTTGTCGGATCAATACTGTAAGCAGCGACGCGTTTTTGTCCTGTGAGTCCCATGTAAAGCCATTGGCCGTTTTTATGAATTGTGATTCCATCGCCGGTATTGCCAAAGCCACCGTTTGAATTGATAAAAGGGCTGCCCGGTAGAAGGGTCAGTGCACCGGTCGTCTGATCAATTGAGTAGCCGACCACGCCACCTGTGCCGCCCATCGAAGCTGCATAAAGATAGGCCCCGCTCGGGTCAACAACAAGACCATTCAAAGTCGTTGCACTGCCTGCAGCGAACGGACTCCCCGTAACAGTCGTCAGACTTCCGTCTCCTGCGACAGCAAAGGCTGAAACGCTATTGCTGGTTTGATTGGTCACGAATAAAAAGTTTCCGCTCGGATGAAAGAACAAACCATTCGGACTGTTGCCGCCTGAATTAATCGGAGTGCCCACTTGCGACAAGGTTCCGGTCACGGCGTTAATACTGTACGCTGAAATAGTTTTAGAGCCGACATTAGCCGCGTACAAAAAACGATTATTCGGACTGATGACTGTTCCGTAAGTCGAATTCTCGGTCGCGATCGAAAACGGACTGCCGACTATCGAAAGTAAAGCGCCGGTCATCGGATTTTGCGCATAACCATAAACTTTTCCTGGCGAATCCTGTACGCCGACATATAGAAATGAAGCGTATGAAAAGTTCAAAACGCTAGGGTCGGCGATCGAGTCTGCAAAAACACTCGTATTACCGTCAATATTGACCACTGAAATCTGGTAAACACCGCTTTGGCCGGCACCGGCCGTACAATTGATATGAGTTGGATCCGGAATTGTCACATTCAGACATTCATAACTACCGATGTAAACGCGAGCACCGGCATAAAAATAGGCGCCGGTTAAGCTCACGGAACATCCACCAGAAATACTGCAATAAAGCTGACCGCCGCCATTTGCCGAGACCGCGCTAATCACAGGTTTTACATTTGAAGGAGCAAAGCTGGCCTGTTCAAATTCTTTAGGTGAACAACGCAAAAATAAAACAACCACCGCTGCGGCCTGCAGTAACAAAAATATACTTTTTTGAATCCGATTCAGTTTCACAAAAGCCTCTTTAGTCAGATACTAAAGAAGTTTAGCGTGAGCGACCACTGCTGCCGGTAAAGTTTGTAAATACAAGGCCGATACCCATGCGACTCCACTTAATATCGTTAGAATTTCCATTAGAACTTTTATATTCGCCCATAGAATAGTCCAGAACGATGCCGAATTTTTTCTTAATTTGCCGGTAGTACTGAATACTAAAGCCACTTTTTCCTTCGTACTCAGACGTCGCACCTGAAACCGTGGGCTTGTCTAAAGTGTACTTGTCGTTTAAGCGGTAAACGGCACCAAAACTGCTTGTCCCATTGTAGTAATCAAAACGCAGGCCTGCTGAAGAACTTTTGCCGCCGATATTTTGATTTGAAAAACTGGCCGGATCGTCGGATTGACCAATCAAGTCGTATTCATAATTTATACCTAAACGGAATTTTCGAATATTAAAACCGGCGAACACCGCGATCGGCGTGTGAATCATAGATCTTTCAAGTACATCTGTGTCGTTACCGGTTTTACCCTGGCCGAACATAACCATAGCTCCGACAGAAGGGCCAACACTTGATCCTCCACCGCGGCCGAATCTCTGCGCGTGCGCATGCAATGATGTTAAAGATATAAAAATAAATGCAAGAAGAACAACAGGTTGCCTAAATATCATATAACCACTCCATGTCAGATGACCCTCTTAGTATAGGTATTAAATAGGGATAATTCGAGTTGATATTCGGTTTTTGTCTCAGGACTATAAAAAAGGCCAGGTTTAACCTGGCCCTAAGAACATTATTTAGAAATATCGTCCTAAAATGAAACGTTACTGTTTCATTAAGCTGTCAACATTCAGTTTACCTTCAGAAACAAGTTTGCCTGCGGCCGCCGGTATTTTGATCGCCGAATTTAAAATTGCATCTTTAACTTGTTTGTAAGTTTTTTCAGGATGAACTGACCAGTAAAGAGCGGCTGCGCCGGCCACGTGCGGACAAGCCATTGAAGTTCCGTCCCAGTTCGCACCTAAAATTGGAATCACAGTGTCTGAGTATTTGTTGCCAACAGTCGTCGAGAAAACTTTTACGCCCGGTGCTGCGATATCAACAGAGTTCCGTCCCCAGTTTGAAAAAGAACCGAATTCGTTTTTCACGTCGATCGCCGCTACTGAAATGATATTGTCGTTTTCATAGCTGGCAGGCACACCCGGTTTTGCATCTGTATCATTGTCGTAACCGGCACCTTGATGGCCGTTACCCGCAGCTGCGATGAATAAAACATCGTGGTCCGCTGCGTACTGAATCGAATCTTTCAATGCCAAGTTGTTAGCGGCATCGTCCGGATCATCACCTTCAGAGCCCCAAGAGTTCGACAAAACTTTAGCACCGTTATCAACCGCGTATTTGATGGCAAGAACTGCATCAGCTGTTGTTCCGCCTTCGTTACCGATGAAGCGTAATGACATGATTTGCGCATTCGGAGCCACGCCTGAAACACCTTTTCCATTTTGACCGCGAGCTGCAACATTACCGGCACAGTGAGTGCCATGGCCCGGGTTACCGCCATTCAGCAAATCGCCTAAGCTTGTGGCGGCTAGATCGTAGGGTTTGTTGTCTTTAGAAAGGAAGTCCCAACCGATCATGTCATCAACGTAACCGTTGCCGTCGTCGTCAATATTATTGTCAGGAATTTCTTTTGAATTTCTCCAGAGGTTCGGCAACAGATCTTCGTGAGTGTAATCAACACCGGTGTCGATCACGGCCACAATAATTTTGTTACCGCGGTTGATCTGCCACGCGGATTCAACGCCGATATCTTTCATGCCCCATTGTTTAGCAAAAAGCGGATCGCCACCAGTCGTGTCCGCCGGAGCGGCCGGAATAGCCGGATTATCAAGACCCGGAGCGGTTGTGATCGGTTCATCCGTTAGACTCGGATTTGTTTCCAGCAAAGCTTTCAAAGATTTTTGCAGAGAATGGTTTTCTCTTAACTTAATTTTGTAATTTTTTTGTACATAAACAACGGAACCGCTTTCCGTGAATTTTTGAAATTGCTCTTGTTTAACCGAGCCCTGAACGCGCAGCCAGGTGTTTGTCAGCGGCTGAGTTTTGAGACCTTGAGCCGAAAAATAACGAGCTGTTTGTTGTGTTGATATCGGACTTGCCACTTTGATCAGCAAATCATCTGCTTGAGCTGCTAAAGCTGACGCTAAAATGAGCCCCACGATTGAGAAAACTGTTTTCATAACCCCTCCTGATTGAAAACTAAAGACTAGGTGAAAGTCTAGGTTGTCCAATTGCTGTTTTCCAAGCAAAAAACTGATTATGAACACCCGCGTTGTAAGATTTTTTCAGACTCTTCGGAATGACATATCTCGTTGTCATCACTTGTGAATTTTGTCATATTGCATAGTGAAAACAAGATGAGAAAAAGGTCCGATGTTGATCGGGAACCAATCGAATTAAAACTTATCTGCTTGAAGAGCGAGGTTAATTTACGATGTCTGATTCAAAAAACTTAGATGACATGTCACGTTCGTTTGCGCTCACCACAAAGTTGGACGCGATCGTTGCGTGGGGAACTCGAAATGCACTTTGGCCGCTGCCTTACGGTACCGCTTGTTGCGGTATCGAATTGATGTCGGTGATGGGACCTAAATACGATCTCGCCCGTTTCGGAGCAGAGGTTGTTCGGTTCTCTCCGCGCCAGGCCGATCTTTTGCTGGTCGCCGGTACCATCACTGAAAAAATGGCGCCCATTCTTGTTCGTATTTATGAACAAATGCTTGAACCTAAATTCGTTATCTCGATGGGCGCATGCGCAAGCTCAGGCGGCTTTTACCGCGCGTATCATGTTCTGCAAGGTGCTGATATAGTTATACCTGTCGACGTCTATGTTCCGGGTTGCCCTCCGACACCTGAAGCGGTTCTTGACGGTGTGATGGCATTGCAAAAAATGATTAAAGACCGCACGCCACGTCCGTGGAAAGATAACTGGTCATCTCCTTACCTTGCTGCGCCAGAAACGCAGCAGATCGTGGGAGGCTAAGTGACGCATTTTCCTGAAGTTCTTAAAGCTGACCTCGCAACTAAATTCGGCCCACAGATTTTTCAGTTCGCTACGACTCCGGTCGGCGATCATGTGATCGAAGCGCCGAAAGAAGTTGTGCACGCACTTTTGCAATACTTGAAAGAGTACGCGCACTTTGATTTTTTAATGGATGTTTGCGGTGTTGACTATCCGACCCGCACAAAACGTTTTGATGTAGTTTACCATCTTTTCAATTCTCAAAATTATTCACGCGTCCGTGTTAAAACTCCAATTGCCGAAAATGAATCTGTGTCGACGGCAACAAACATTTGGTTGGGTGCGGACTGGTTTGAGCGTGAAGCGTTCGATATGTTCGGTATCCGTTTCGATGGCCATCCGAACTTACGTAAAATTTTAACGCATCATCAGTTTGTCGGCTATCCGCTTCGTAAAGATTACGAAGCCGATGCTCAGCAACACTGTGATAGCGTATTGCCGATTCATTTCGACAACACGCCCGAACAGCGCGGTGATTTGTTGGACTCGCGCTTTGTTCCGATCAATATCGGCCCTTCGCATCCCGCTATGCACGGTACGCTTCGTGTGATGGCCGAACTTGACGGTGAAACAATTGTTCGCGCCAGCTGCGAAATTGGCTACCTTCACCGTTGTTTTGAAAAAATGGCAGAGACGCATCCTTACAATCAGGTTATTCCGTACACGGATCGTCTAAACTACTGTTCGGCTCCAATGAATAACATCGGTTACTGCAAAGCGGTTGAAAGATTGCTACAAGTGACCATCCCGCCACGGGCTGAAACAATGCGTGTTCTTTTGTGCGAACTTTCGCGCGTGATCGATCACATCATCTCGGTCGGCACCGGCGGCGTTGACTTAGGTGCTTTAACAGCCTTCTTCCATCTTTTCACTTACCGAGAAAAAGTTTACTCGCTTTTTGAAAAACTATGCGGCGCACGTTTGACTGTATCAATGACTCGCGTCGGTGGTATGGCGCAGGATATGCCTCCGGGTTGGTTAGACGATGTTCTCGCATTCTGTAACGAGATGAGCGATGGCATCGATGAAATTTCAAAATTGCTTTTGGACAACAAAATCTTCATCAAACGTACACAAGGAGTTTGTCCGGTTCCGCTTGCAACAGCAATTGACTGGGGCTACACGGGTCCGTTGCTCAGAGCTTCCGGTTCATCGCAAGACTTACGTAAAACAAATCCTTACTACGGTTATGAAAATTACGACTTCGACATTCCGGTCGGCACCAACGGCGATATCTACGACCGTTACTGCGTCCGTATCGAAGAAATGCGGCAAAGTATCCGCATCATCCGTCAAGCTTGTAAAAACATGCCGGACGGCGATTACACAATTCGCGACAAGGGCATTGTGTTACCAGAGAAAAAAGACGTTTACGGAAACATCGAAGGTTTGATGAATCACTTTATGTTGGTCATCAAAGGCTTACGTCCGCCGGCGGGCGAAGTTTACGATGCAACTGAAGCAGCGAACGGTGAATTGGGTTTCTACCTGATCAGCGATGGCTCTGCCAATCCGTATCGTCTTAAAGTACGTCCGCCATGTTTTGCTATTTATCAATCGTTCCCTTCGGTGGTTAAAGGCGCAATGTTAGCTGACGCCATCGCAACTGTTGCCAGCATGAATGTTATTGCTGGGGAATTGGACCGCTAATGTTTCAATTATCTGAAGACGGCAAACAACAAGTATTAGCTGAGCTGAAACGCTACGAATCACGTCAATCGGCGGTTTTGCCGGCGCTTTATATCGGCCAAAAAGAAAACAAAGGTCACATCAGCGCGGAAGTAATCAACGAGCTTTCAAAAGTGATGGAAATTCCTGAAGCACAAATTAACGAAGTGTTTACGTTTTACACCATGTACAACAAGCAGAAAGTCGGCAAATACCATGTTCAGGTTTGCCGTACACTTTCGTGCATGCTGAATGGCGCTGAAGAGCTGACGAGCCATCTCTGTAAAGAGCTAGGTGTTAAAATGAACGAAGTCACAGGTGATGGCCGTTTCACAGTCTCTGAAGCTGAATGCCTGGGTTCTTGCGGCACAGCTCCGATGATGCAAATTGCGGATAAATACTACGAAAACTTAACTCCTGAATCGGCGATGAATATTTTGCGAGGTATGAGATAATGGCACAAGCTCAAAACACAACTGGTGAGACAAAATACTTATCAGAATTTTACCATCTTCCTGAATTCAAAGGCCTTGAAGGCTACAAAAAAAACGGCGGCTACGTAGATCTTGAAAAAGCTCTCAAAATGCAACCGCAAACCATCATCGATGAAGTGAAAGCTTCAGGTCTGCGCGGTCGCGGTGGCGCGGGATTCTCAACAGGCATGAAGTGGGGATTTCTTCCAAAGAACAATGAGCCACGTTACTTGTTGTGTAATGCCGATGAAGGCGAGCCGGGCACATTCAAAGACCGTATGATGATGGAGAAAGCTCCACAT
Source organism: Bdellovibrio sp. (assembly GCA_031429735.1). Classification (GTDB taxonomy): domain Bacteria; phylum Bdellovibrionota; class Bdellovibrionia; order Bdellovibrionales; family Bdellovibrionaceae; genus Pseudobdellovibrio. The sequence goes on from JANPAD010000029.1 coordinate 11,522, forward strand.
CAATTAATCGAAGGCATGATCATTTCAGGTTTCGCCATCGGTTCAAAAAAATCTTATATCTACGTTCGCGGTGAATACGACGATTCCATCAACGCCCTCACCACAGCTATTCAAGAAGCTTACAAGGCCGGTTATCTCGGCAAAAACATTCTGGGTTCTGGCTTCGACCATGACATGGACGTATACCGTGGAGCGGGCGCTTACATCTGCGGAGAAGAAACAGGAATGATTTCTTCACTTGAAGGTCTCAAAGGCCAGCCAAAATTGAAACCGCCGTTTCCGGCCGTTCAGGGTTACCTTCGTAAACCGACCATCGTGAACAACGTTGAAACTCTTGCGGTGGTTAAATACATCATCCGCGACGGTGCAGCTCACTACAAAACTTTCGGTACTGAAAAATCAACAGGTACAAAATTATTCTCTCTTTCGGGCAACATTGTGAAGCCGGGTAACTATGAAGTGCCATTGTCGTATCCGTTAAAAGATATGATTTACGGTTTGGGTGGCGGTTTCAAAGCCGGCCGTAAACTTAAAGCGGTCATTCCGGGCGGTTCGTCGGCACCGGTTCTGAACGCTGAAGAATCTGAACGTGCGCTGCTGGATTACGAAAACCTAGCGCAAATGGGAACCATGCTGGGTTCAGGTGCCATCATCGTGATCGATGATTCAAACTGTATGGTTCAATGTTTAGCAAATTTGACTCACTTCTATCACCACGAATCGTGCGGTCAATGCACGCCTTGCCGCGAAGGCACGGGCTGGCTTGATAAAATCGTTCATTCGATTTTAGCGGGCAAAGGTCGTATGCAGGATATCGACCTTTTAATTTATGTAGCTGACAACATGAAAGGTAAAACCTTCTGCGCACTTTCGGACGCGGCGGCTTTGCCGG
>JANPAD010000030.1:0-1699 GCA_031429735.1 Bdellovibrio sp.
AAAACTATTGACGAGAAAAAACAAGTTTCTGACGATTTGAAAAAAGACTTAACAGCGGCTTTGAAAGAGTTTGCCGCGGTTTTTCAAGCGTAAAGAATAAGGAATAACTAATGGCAAGTCTTAAGGACATACGCATACGGATTGAATCGACAAAAAACACTCAGCAAATCACGAAAGCGATGAAGCTGGTATCTGCGGCGAAGCTTCGTAAAGCGCAACACAATATCACCAACATGCGTCCCTACGCTTTGACGTTAAAACAGGTCATTGGTGATATCGCAGCCACTCAAAAAGTCAGTCATCCTTTAATGACCAAAAAAGAAAACGTTAAAAACGTTTTACTTGTGGTTTTAACATCGGATCGCGGTCTTTGTGGTGGCTTTAATAGTAATATTAATAAGTTTGCCGACCGGTACATTGCTGAAAACAAAGGTAAGTTCGAAAAAATCGATTTTATCTTTATCGGCAAGCGTGGCGCAGATTATTTTTTGCGTAAAAAAATAAAAGGTATCGAAAACTTCACTAAATTAGATAAAGATATTTCTTACGATTTAGCGAAGCACATTGCTGAAAAACTGATTGTGAAATACGAAGAAGGCCAGTACGACGAAGTTCGTTTAATCTACAATGAATTCAAATCAGCTATTTCTCAAAGAGTGGTTTGTGAAACATTATTGCCGGTTGAATTTGAAACATCTTCTTTTGATGGCAGTAAATTCGCGGCGGACATGATTTTTGATCCGGCTCCTGAAGTGATTATCGAAGGTTTGTTGAAAAAGAATTTCAACTTACAGGTTTACCGTGCGATGTCAGAATCTGTGGCGTCTGAACACGGTGCCCGTATGACAGCGATGGAAAACTCTTCGAATAATGCACGCGATATGATTGCGAAATTAACTTTGGGATACAATAAAATCCGACAAGAAAAAATTACGACAGAGTTAACAGAGATCGTCAGCGGCGCGGAATCGTTAAAGGGTTAAGTTAGGTTACTTAAGTTTTTGAAATTTATTTTGAATATTAAAGGGTGGAAAAATGGCTAACGGAAAAGTTAAACAAGTATTGGGTCCGGTTGTTGACGTAGAATTCACTGGCGAATTGCCAGCGATTAACACGGCTTTGCGTGTAACAAATAAAATTCTTTCTGATAAAGAGTTCAATCTCGTTTTAGAAGTAGCACAGCATTTGGGTGACGGCGTTGTTCGTACAGTTTCAATGGACTCAACTGAAGGTTTGGTTCGCGGAACAGAAGTTAAAAATACAGGAAACATGATTACGGCTCCGGTTGGCCGCGAAGTATTAGGCCGCATCATTAACGTTGTCGGCGAGCCGATCGACGAAATGGGCCCGGTTAACACAAAAGAATCTTGGCCAATCCATAGAGCTGCTCCTAAGTTTGAAGACTTAGCGACATCTCAGGAAATGTTGATGACCGGTATTAAAGTCGTAGATCTTTTAGCTCCTTACTCTAAAGGTGGTAAAATTGGTCTGTTCGGCGGCGCGGGCGTTGGTAAAACAGTATTGATTCAAGAATTAATTCGTAACATCGCTACTGAGCATGGCGGCTTCTCGGTATTTGCTGGCGTGGGCGAGCGTACTCGTGAAGGTAATGACTTATGGCACGAGATGAAAGATTCAGGCGTTATCGCGAAAACGGCCCTTGTGTTCGGTCAAATGAATGAGCCACCTGGAGCAAGAG
>JANPAD010000031.1:0-3387 GCA_031429735.1 Bdellovibrio sp.
AAACAAAATGCCAGGTTTAGAAAAAGTTGCGCTGATCAACTGTCAAAAGTGTAGACATTAATGAGGTCGGAATTAGATTTAGAGACTCTTAAGATATAGAGTCCGGGCGGTGGTTTCTTATTTTGATACAAATTCCGGTTCTCAGCCCCGCTGCGGGGCCGAGAACCAAATTTAAATAAATACTAGTTGTTGGCTACGATTGATACTGTGATTGTATCGCTGTACGTACCGGCTGGAGCCGTTGCGTAGGGAGTTACACTCACTTTAACATCAGAGGCAACAGTCGTTAAACCCGCTAATGATGTTACGTTCTTCATTGAAACATCAGTTGTAGGAAGACTGATTTCTGCTGCGCCATCGTAAGAAATTTTGTAAGCAGTTGTTTTCGAAGGATCTACTCCGTGAACCAATTTAGACCCGCTCGCAGAACGCATATAAATTTGGTAACCCGTCAGGTTGTTTGAAGTTTCGCTGATTGACGCCACTGATTTACTAATTTCACCACCGATGATGTTTAAGGTCGTCGCATTCGCGTTTGGCGTGATCTCGATTTCATTTACAGCGGTGACAACGCCAGAAATCACAAGATTTGCTGTCTGTGACGGTGCCGCAAATGAAGTACCCGCGATCAACATAAGTCCGATTAATACCATTTTTTTCATATTCAACTCCTTAAGTCGATTTGTTTGCTTTTAAAGTTATCGCGTCTCATATTGCAAAAGTGGTGCACCTTAATGGGCAATTGGTTCGATTTGAGACAACAAATGACATAATTTGATACAAAAAATACAACACTGACCAATCTATCGACAAATGGCCCCTGCGAAGTTTTAAATAGTCATTTAAACTCGACCTACAAATTGAATTGGGACACGCAAGATAGACGGGCCCCAGCCTCATGCTTTAAGTTAGAGTGATGATATTATTACGGTTATTTTGCTTCTGCAGCCTGATTTTCGCATCAAATATGGCCTTTTCGTACACAGTTAAACCCGGCGACTCGTTGGTTTCAATTGTTACCGAAAATTACAGCGTCGACCCGTATGGCCCTAACGGCGGCATCGAACAGCTTCTTAAAATCAACAAACGAAGAATAGCAGATCCGCAGCAGCTTGTCCCGGGCACGGTCATTCGTTTGAATAAAGATTTGCTCAAAGCCGGCCTAACCGATGACGTAGCCGAAACCGACGACGACCGCATTGAATCTGAACTGACCACCCTGCCCGTGACTAAAAAATCTAAGACGAATGCAGCTGTGGCTCCAACAGAAAAAACAACAGCCGATAACGACCCCTATATCGAAATTGAAAAATACGATACGGCCCAAAATCAAAACTTAGCACGCTACAACAATGAAATTAGCCTATTTACTGAATTTAAGTTTAACAACATGGATGTTAAGCATCGCACTCTGTTTACGACGTTTAACTTGAACACAAGTTCCGACACTGAAATCGGCGCTCAATACATGCGCGCCATTTCTACCGAAACGCTTAATTTAGTTGTGCGTGCGGCGGTGAATCAGTTTTCGATGTCAGATGTCGCAGCGGTGACTCCGGCTATTCGCGAATCAAGCAAAACTCAGCCCGTAGGTTCGATCGGGTTGCAATACCTTTTCGCTGAAGATAATTACATTCAGGCTTCTTTGCGGTACTCGCCACACTATTATCTTTTAACTGATGGCTCCGGAGTTTTGTACCTGGATTCAATCGCCTCCGCATCAACCTCTGTCGAAACCGAAAATCAGCTTTATAATTCAAAAGATCTTATCTTGGGTTCTCATTTTGGTTTAGACTATATTTCTAACGCCCAACTCACCGGCAGCAGCAGCTTTGCATTTAATGCGGGTTTAATTTACCAACAGAATTTTAAAGCTAAAGATAAAGTTAAAATTAAGCTGCTGTATTCGCAGTCTAATTTGGACTCCGAATTTTATACGATTGTTAACCGTACCATTTCACTGAACTTGAGCTACGCTCTCCCCTACTAAGCGGCCGATTTTTGATCGACAGATTTGAGTTCGAATTTGCCTTAGGTATTTTGCCTAAACTGATTGCAATTGTAGATGACGTTTTAATTAAAAAATTCATATTATGTTTACATTATCAAGCATTTAGGGCTATATCGTGATTCGTATCACAAGGAGATCAATATGATGAAACGCGTTATTCAATGAGCGACTGCATTGCTTTTACTTTCAGTCGTTACCTCAAGCTTCGCCGGCCCACTCACAAATCGTGAAGAGTACAAAGGCGATGCCAAACTAACCAAAGCACAACAAGAAAAATTTCAGCTGTTGCTTGATTCCGGTCTAAAGCAATATGAAGACGCGCAATACGCTGCAGCTGAAAAAGATTTTAAAGCGATTCTTGAGTTCGCTCCGAAAAAAAACTTAGCTTACTTCAACCTGGGTTTAACAAAATACCGTCAGGGCGACTACCAAGCTGCCATCGACTATTTCGACCAAGTTATTAAAAAACGCTCTTATTATGTAGGCGCGGCTTTTTACTATAAATCAATTTGCCAATTGAATTTAGACAAACAAGAAGAAGCTTTAAAATCGGCTAAACGATTTACCGCTGCCCGTTTCTTCTATGGCCCTTCACAAAGCCTGATCAGTTCAATTAAAAAAGGTTCGGACGAATACTACGAAAATGCTCAAGCGGCATTAGCTGATGAAAACTATGAACTTTGCTTGCTTGAGATGGAAGAGTCTGTTTTCACCGACACCACCAAAGGCCGTCAATTAGTTCAAAAATGTAAAGAGCAGCCGTCCGCTGAACAAGTGGCTGAAAGTACGATAGCCCCTGTAGTGCTTCCTTACACACGCAGCCTTTATGTTAGTATGGTTTTAAATCACACAGACAACATTTACCAAGTGGACACAAACGAACTTGCCAAATATTTTTACACAGTAACTGTTGGCGGCGAATACGTTCGTAAAGATGTGGTCGATTACGGTATCGGCGCAAGCTACGAATACTCGAACGCCATTGATTTAGGTGACTACAAAGATGAGTTCTACAACGTTTACTTGCCTGTGTTTTACAGCTCAGGGCCGAATCGCTACAGCGCTCAGGTATACTACAATAAAAGTATTACAAATAATACTGACGCCTACTCAACTTGGGGCGGTTTTGGTAACTACTTCTACAACCAACCGACTTATGCTGTTGGCTTAGTGGGTGGAGCATCTAACCGTACTTCACTTGATCAAGTTTTTGATTATCGCGCCGGCTTCTACTCAACAGCGCGACTTGTTTTAAATAAATACATCGATGATCTGACTTTAAGCGGTTATGCTGCCTTTGACCAAAACTTATCAGGCGATCAACCTTTGGGCGCCGATATCTTGCCGTATTCAAATAAAGCTATGCGATACGGAGC
>JANPAD010000032.1:0-2317 GCA_031429735.1 Bdellovibrio sp.
CATATAAAAACGGCGTAAATACCCTTTGTATTCACAAACAAAGGAAAAATTATGAAAAAAATACTTGTTCTGTTCTTCGTTCTGTTCTCAAGCTTAGCTGAAGCTAAAATTCAAGAGCTTCCAAATCTGGCAGGTCTCAATTTCAGCCAAATAGGCCCCGACACACTGGTCGTTTTTGATATTGATAACACGCTGATCCGACAAAACCACATGATCGGCACCCACCAGTGGGGTGACTACATTTCGGAACGGGCCGTTCGAAGCGGTATCGCTGCCGATGAGGCCAAGCAAATACAGTACCGTGCTTTTGCCGAAGTTCAGCCTTATGCCAATGTGGTTCCGGTTGAAGAGGGGATAAAAAGTATTTTAAGCAGCCTAAGTCAAAGAAACATTAAACACTTTGCTTTAACAGCACGGGCTGCACAGCTTAAGGAAATAACCAAAACTCAAATCAAAATATTAAATCATTCTTTTGCTGAAAGCTTTCCGGCGCAAAAAGACCAAAAGGTTTTACAGGAGTATCTTGATGACGGAATTATTTTCTCAGGTTCAACACCTAAGGGCGAATTACTCAAAAAAATAATCGAAAATTCAACAACGGAAATTACGCATATTATTTTCATCGACGATAAACTTTATAATTTAGAATCGGTCGAAAAAAGTTTTGCAGAAAGTAACATAATTCTTGAAAGCTATCGTTACGGGGCCGCGGACGTCGTGGTTAACAGTTTTAACCCGCAAGTAGCCGATATTGAATACAGCATTTTTAAAGACCAACGCCAAATTATTTCTGACGAAGAAGCGGCTCAGTTGGTGGGTCAGCCCCGGAAAATAGTCGACACAAGTTTTGACCTTTACCTCTCAAACCAAGGGCCGCAGGTGCAGCCAAACGGGGGCTGCGAAGAGATCAAAACTTTGTTTTTTCGTTGTCAGTATCTTTATGACAACGAATGGCCTGGTTCATTAGAATACGAAGTTAAAGCCGATGCCTTTACACAGGGCTATTTTTTCGGGAAGTGGTAACCTGAGGTGCGGCCGACAATGTCAGACGTCTAAGTGACATTCACAGGCCGCCCAAACATGTTTTTAATACCCTCAATTTCCGGGTCTTTTTCATCAACCAACGCATGCAGGTGCAGCAGCACCACTGAAGTTTTTTGCTTAAGCTCGGGAATTTTTTCTTCAACCTCCGAAATCTGTATTAACTCTTGCATAATTTCTTTATATTTTTCGAACCAAGCTAAGTAACTTTGTCTTTGTAAGCAAAAAACACTTAATTTTGTCTGACTTCCGCGATCGGCTTCTTCATTTTTTCGTTGAACCATCATTTTATTATAACGTGTAAATAACGAAAGCCCCGTTTCTAAAACCTTCAAACTTTGAGATTTAGCCAGTTCGCCATATTTGATCGGGCTCGGAAAGTCTTTGTGGACAAGTTTGTAACGTCCGGCCACCTTTTTAATTAGATTAACATTTTCTAAGCGTAGCAGGTAAAGATTCAAACTCTTTTGAGTGAGCTGAAAGTTTTTTTGAATTTGTTCGGGCGTTTCTTGGGTGTAAAGCTGAAACAAAAAAGCCAAGTAGGTTGGGTTTTTTGCTAAAAACTTTTCTTGATCTTCGGTAAAACGCACGGTTTGATTAATGTTGGTGTAGCTGGCAATTTTTTCAAGCTCGGTTAATGAAATTTCAAGCCACTCACAAATTGTTAAAAATCGCGAAAGCGGAATTTCTTCTTTAGACATCATCCGCTTGACGGTGACTTCCGAAACTTTCAAGTGGTCAGCTAGGTCTGTGTAGCTGAGGCCTTTCAGCTTTAACTGCTTTTTCAGTACTTCTTTAAGCTGGTCGGGGGACGTGTGCATAGAAATGATTCCTTATTGGTTTAAAGGTATCATATATTGATACAAACAAGAAACATATTTAAATAAGTATCGCTATTAGATACAACCTATTGCAAGAGGTTTATATGCAAAACTTATTCAGCGTCGAGCTCATTCAAGCCAAAATGAAAGAAGATCAAAACAACAGTTGCGAAAGGAGAGTGATTTTGAGTCAGCTCAGCGGTCTCAGATACTGGCTTTTTCTACTTGGTCTTTAGCGGCCAATTCTGCCTAATCGAATTGCTGCTTACGTTAAAACTGCTTTAAACGTAGCTTATTGCAGAATAAAGTAGACAAGCCGGGGTATTTTACATAATCTCGCCCTACAACTACTGTCGCGGGGTGGAGCAGCCCGGTAGCTCGTCGGGCTCATAACCCGAAGGTCGTAGGTTCAAATCCTGCCCCCGCAACCAATTTTTCTTTAGAATTATTAAGAG